>JACDQO010000408.1 GCA_015657605.1 Limnohabitans sp.
ACCATGCCGACTTCGCGGCGCACTTGGTCAATGCCTTTGAGGTCATCGCCCAACACAGTGCCGTCCACGGTGAGGGTGCCTTCCTGGTATTCCTCCAGGGCGTTGATGCAGCGGATCAGGGTGGATTTGCCCGAGCCCGAGGGGCCGCAAATGACCACTTTTTCGCCTTTGGCGAACTGCAGGTTGACGTCGCGCAACACGTGGTAGCCATTGCTGGCATACCACTTGTTCACGCCTTTGAATTCAATGATGGGGGTCGCGTTGGAGGTCATAGGTGTCTTTCGATCAGCGGACTTTGCTCACGGCCGTGCGTTCTTCGATCCACAGGCTGTAGCGCGACATGGCAAAGCAGAACGCGAAATAAATGAAGGTGATGAAAAGGTAGGCTTCGATCTTGAAGGGGCGCCAGTCGGCGTCTGAGTTGAGCGCCAGGCCCAAGGCACCGGTCAGCTCGTACAGAGACACGATGGTCACCAGCGAGGTGTCTTTGAACAGGCCAATGAAGGTGTTCATGATGGACGGCACCACGGTGGCCAAAGCTTGGGGCAAAACGATCATCCGCTGAGTCTGCCAATACGTCAGGCCCAATGTGGCTGCAGCCTCGGTCTGGCCTTTGGGCAAAGCCTGCAGGCCACCTCGAATCACCTCGGCCATGTAAGCCGCCGAAAACAAGGTGATGCCCACCACCACGCGCACCAGCACGTCGATCTTCACGCCCTCGGGCATGAACAAAGGCAACATGAACGAAGCCATGAACAACACGGTGATCAACGGCACGCCACGGATCAGCTCCACATACAGGGTGCACAAAGCCTTGATGGCGGGCATGTTGGAGCGACGGCCCAGCGCCACAAAGATGGCCAGTGGGAACGCCAGCGTCATCGAGATCACCGTGAGCATCACCGTGAGAGGAAAGCCGCCCCATTGGTCGGTGTCCACCTCGGTCAGGCCCATCCAGCCACCCTTCATGAGGATGAAATAGACCACCAGCATCAAGGCCCAAATCAGGGGCAAAGCCTTGTTCCAGAAACGCGGCATGCAACTGATGACGACCACGCCGAGCATCAAGGCTGTGGCGATCACAGGACGCCAGTGCTCGGCCTCAGGGTAGCGGCCCATCACGATCAGACGGCCTTTTTCGGTGATCACGCCCCAGCAGGCGCCAACGCCACGCACCTCATTACAAGCCTGCAGGTTGGCGCCGAACACCGCTTGCACCACGGACCAGTCCATAGAAGCAGACAGGACCCACACGCCCAAAGCCAGCAACAAAACAGACAGCACCGTGTTGCCCATGCTGGAGAACAAGTTGGCCTGGAACCAAGCCACCAGACCTTCTCTGCGCCCTGGCATGGGTCGCGCTTCAGAGGATTTGAAAACAGTGGTCATGTCAGCGCTCCTGGATGGCGGCACTGGCGTTGAACCAGTTCATGAGCGCCGAGGTGATGAGAGAAAGGGTGAGGTACACCAACATCACAATCGACAAAGCCTCGATGGCGCGGCCCGTCTGATTGAGCGTGGTGTTGGCAATCGACACCAATTCGGGGTAGCCGATGGCCACAGCCAAAGAGGAGTTTTTGGTCAGGTTCAGGTATTGGCTTGTGAGCGGCGGAATGATCACACGCAAAGCCTGTGGCAGCACCACCAGGCGCATGGACTGGTTTTTGGTCAAGCCCAAAGAGGCGGCGGCCTCATGCTGTCCCAGAGACACCGACGCGATGCCCGAACGGACCACCTCGGCAATGAACGCGGCTGTGTAAAACACCAAGCCAAACAGCAAGGCCATGAACTCGGGGCTGAAGGCGCCACCGTCTTCAATTTGGAAATCACCCACCTTGGGCAAATCCCACTCCGTAGGGGCGCCCCCTGCCAGCCAGCCCAACAAAGACAAGCCCAAGGTAGCGGCCAGGGCCACCCACAAAACAGGACGCGGTTGACCTGTTCGGTCAAAGTGCGCGCGTGCCAAATGCCGGTAATACAAGCCGAACACCAGGCCCAAACCAGCCCCCACCAAGGCCAGTGTTTGCCCCAGTTGCCAGACGGGCCAAGGGAAAGAAATGCCGTTTTTGCTCAGGTAAAAATGACCGACATTCCAGGCGCTGTCCAAATCAGGCAGAGCTTCTGCGAACACCAAATACCAAATCAGCAACTGCAAATAGACCGGCACGTTGCGGAAAAACTCCACAAAGGCATAACAAATTTTCTTGACCAAAAAGTTGGCCGAGAAACGGCCTACACCAATCAAGACCCCCAGCACGGTGGCCAAGGCAATGCCAATGATGGCCACCTTCAAGGTGTTGAGCATGCCGATCGCAAACGCCACAAAGTACGAACTGTTGTGTGCGTACTCGATCACCGTCTCGCTGATGTCAAAGCCAAATGGTTGGAATAAAAAATCGTATCCACTTTGGATACCGCGCAAACGCATGTTGGCGAGCGTGTTGCGCACCAACAAAGCCACCAGCGCAAAAGCCGACAAGATCGCCACGATTTGGTAGATGACCGAGCGTCCTTCGCGGCTTTTCCACGAAATCGATCGGTTTTTCTTGTCGGGTGAGGGTCTGGCCTCGATCATTGAAAAATGGGACATGCTTGCTGCCTGAATAAAAACGGTTTGGCGAAAAAATACGCCCCACAAAGGGGCGTATTCAGCGCCTTCAAAAAAGGCAGATCATCAACGCAGCGGTGCCGAGTACAGCAAACCGCCCTGGTTCCACTGACGGTTCATGCCACGTGGCAAGTTGATGGAAGTCTTGGGACCCACATTGCGCTCAAAGATTTCGCCGTAGTTGCCGGTGACTTTGATCGCACGGTACAGCCACTCTTTGTCCAGGCCCAAATGCTTGCCCAAGTCTTCGGTCACGCCGAGCAAACGACCCACTTGTGGGTTGTCGCTGGTCTTCATCTGGTCAGCATTGGCTTGGGTGATGCCGTACTCTTCGGCTTCGATCAAGCCAGCCAAAACCCACTTGTTGATGGCCAACCACTCGTCGTCACCACGGCGAACCATGGGGCCCAGGGGCTCTTTGGAGACCAGGTCGGGCAAAATCACGTGGGCTGCTGGGTCTTTGGCTTCCTTGGCGCGCACAGAGGCCAAACCCGATGTGTCGGTGGTGTAAGCCTGGCAACGGCCAGCAAAGTAAGCGCCGGTGGCCGCTTCGACTTTTTCAAACACCACGGGCTTGAGGTTGAGCTTGTGAGTGCGTGAGTAGTCGGTCAGGTTTTTCTCTGTCGTGGTGCCAGACTGCACGCAGACCGTAGCGCCCTTGAGCTGCTTGGCGCTGGTGATCTTGCCTTTGGGGACCATGAAGCCCTGGCCGTCGTAGTAATTCACGCCAGCAAAGTGCAGGCCCAAAGAGGCGTCACGGCTCATGGTGCTGGTGCTGTTGCGGGCCAACACGTCGATCTCACCAGACTGCAAGGCGGTGAAACGCTGTTGGGCTGTCAGGGGCACGTATTTGACTTTGGTGGCATCGCTCAAGACGGCAGCGGCCACGGCACGGCAGTGGTCCACATCCAGACCCGACCAGTTGCCACTGGAATCAGCGGCTGAAAAACCAGCCAAGCCTGTGTTCACGCCGCACACAATCTGTCCGCGCTGCTTGATTTGGTCCAGCGTCTTGCCGGCCATGGCAGATGTCGCAGCCAACAAACCGGCTGTTGCCAACACGGTACCGATCACGGTCTGTGCATATTTTTCATGGGTTGAATCCTCTTTTGAACGGTTGAGCGTCGAAACGCTACCCTTAGATTGAATGACAAATCCAGACATGGATCGCCTAGGAAAGCTCCCTAGGACTTTTGATGGACAAGGGCTTCGGTTCAGACCCGCACCAAGTTGGTACCAGACCATCACCTCCACACCGGTCTTTTGCACAAAGTGTGCCTGCCCAGTCAAGGCACTGAATATAGTCAGTTTTTAAGTCATTTAGCCTCAGGTTTTCCCTGAGGCTCAGGCTGAAAACGCATTAACAAAAGATGAACAGTCAACGAGAAGAGTGAACAGAGCCATGGCGCTGGGTCAAATGCCGCCAAAGCATTTGTGCAGGCCCTGTCATGGGCGATTTGGCCAAGGGTTTTTCGCGGTAGGCGCGTACTTCCATGTTGAGCGCCAAAGCTTGTCCTTCTGGCAGCGTGACCTCCACCAATGCACCCGCTTGCACTTCTTTTTTCACCGCGCTGCGGGGCAAGAAGGCCACGCCATGGCCCTCCAAAGCCATCACCTTCAAACCCTCGGCCATGTCGGTTTCGTAGACGCGCTCCAAATGCACGGGGATTCCGGCCTGCTTCAATATCCAGTCGGTGATGTCCCCCAAGTAAGCCCCTGGCGCATAGCCCAAATAAGGCAAAGGCTTGGCCGCCAAACCGGGCAAGCTGAACAGCGCACGCCCATCTGGGCGAGTGGGTGCGTAAGGCGCCAAGACATCGTGGCCCAGCACCACCATGTCGTAGCGCTCCGGGTCGATCTGCAAAGGCAGCGAGGGATGGTGGTAAGCGATCAGCACATCGCACCCGCCTTCGGCCATGCGCATGGCCGCATCGTGCACATTGAGGGCGGTCAATCGGCTTTTGATCGGGCCAAAGCTTTCACGCAAAGCCGCCATCCAAGCTGGGAAAAAAGTGAAGGCCAAGGTGTGCGGCAAAGCAAAGTGAATGAAGTCTTGCCCCACAGCATTGTGAGCTCTCAGCATGGCCCGCGTGTTTTGCAGTGCCTGCAGCATCTCCAAAGCTTGCTCGTACAAGGTCTCGCCCGCTGGGGTGAGTTGGGTCGGGTAGGAGCTCCGGTCGACCAAGTTGGCACCCGCCCAGGCTTCAAGCGACTGGATACGGCGCGAAAAAGCCGGTTGCGTGACATGGCGCAGCTGCGCCGAACGGCTGAAACTGCGGGTTTCAGCCAAGCTCACAAAGTCTTCCAGCCATTTGGTTTCCATAAATGCCTCAGAGCAAACGCACTTTCACACTCTTGCCTTTGATCTTGCCGTGCGACAACTGCGACTCGACCTTTTTGGCCAAAGCCGCCTGCACGGCCACATAGGTCGAGAATTCGTTCACATTGATTTTGCCGACCTGCTCTCGCGTCAGGCCGCATTCCCCCGCCAGCGCGCCCATCACATCACCGGCACGGATCTTTTCCTTGCGTCCACCCACGATTTGCAAGGTGCGCATGGGTGGTTGCAGCGGCCCACCGGCTGCAGGTGACAGGCCCGACAAGGGCTCCCACTTGGATTCGCGGCCTTGCATCACCTCGATCTTGCCGACTGCGCCCATCTCGTCCATGCTCGCCAGCGTCAGCGCCAGGCCTTCGGCATCGCCC
>JACDQO010000409.1 GCA_015657605.1 Limnohabitans sp.
GCCAATCTTCAGGCCGCCGCCAGCATGAAGGTGTTGGCGATACCGCCACCCACAATCAACTGGTCCACGTTTTGCGAGAGGCTCTTCAAAATGGTCAGTTTGGTGCTGACCTTGGAGCCCGCCACGATGGCCACCAAGGGTCGATTCGGGGCCTCCAGGGCTTTGCCAATCGCGTCAATTTCAGCGGCCAACAAGGGGCCCGCACAGGCGATGGGCGCGAACTGGGCGATGCCATAGGTCGTGCCCTCCGCGCGGTGCGCGGTGCCAAAAGCATCGTTCACATAGATGTCGCACAACGCGGCCATTTTGCGGGCCAACTCTTCGTTGTTCTTTTTCTCGCCCTTGTTGACGCGACAGTTTTCCAGCAAGACGACCTGACCGGGTTCGACCTTCACGCCATCGACCCAGTTGGACAAGAGCGGCACATCACGGCCCAGCAACTCGCCCAGACGTTTGGCCACTGGGGCCAAAGAGTCTTCGGGTTTGAAAGCACCTTCGGTCGGGCGACCCAAGTGTGAGGTGACCATCACCGCCGCACCCGCCTCCAAAGCCATTTGGATGCAAGGCACGCTGGCGCGAATGCGGGTGTCTTCCGTGATGCTGCCGTCATGGGCTTGGGGCACATTCAGATCGGCGCGAATGAACACACGTTGTCCAGCCACTTGACCACTGCCGCACAGATCTGAAAAACGAATGACATTCATGAGAAAACTTGTCCTGTACCTGTTAATTCGGGGGGTATTTTAAAAGCAGCGCCTGACAACGACTGACAGCGCAGCTGCCAGCGGCGCTGGCCGACAACCGAATGCCTGTGGCAGAGCTAGGGATGGCGACCTACCAGCCCAGGCCCAAACGCAATGGCAGGTAGACCGCCATGCCCGCGAGGATGGTGATCAGCACATCACGCCGCCAAAAGTAAGCAGCCACACCCACCACAGCCGCGTACAAACGGGCGTCTTGCCAAGTACTGACCAACTCACCTTGGACGGTGATGACTTCTGGGATGACCACCGCCGACAGCGCAGCAATGGGGGCGTACTGCAAACCGCGTTGCGCCCAGTTGGGCAATTGCCAAGATTGGCTGGAGATGAAAAAGAAACTTCGAGCCACCACCGTCACCACGGCCAAACCCAGGATGACCGACAAGGTCCACAGGTCGGTTTCGTTCATGCCGCCGCCTTGGGTGTTGGCCGGATTTTCTCGACCGTCAAGCACAAGATCACCGCCACGGCGATCGCCACCACGATGTTGAGTTTGAGTGGCAAGTGGTATGCGGCCACTGCGGCCACACCCGCCACCGCCGCCGACAAAATGCGCATGCGCGAGCTGGCCAGCGAACACTGGATGCCCAGCAGACACAAAATGCCTGCAAAGCCCAAGCCCCACTCGGGTGGGATCAGGTTGGCCAAGCCAACACCCAACAGACTGGCCACGATCCAACTGCTCCAATTCAAAAAGTAGTTGCCCGCCAAATAAGCCTCTTGTTCTGTGCGTTCGGCATCGGTCTCGCCGGGCTGCGCGTAGCGCCGGGTGAACAACACATAGCTGATGTCAGCGGTGAAATAGCCGTGGCACATGCGCTGCCACCGCGGCAAGTGCATGAGATAGGGCCGCAGGTGCAGGCTGAACACCACAAAGCGCAGGTTCACGCAAAAACCCGTCGCCAAAATCACCCAGGCCGGGCGCC
>JACDQO010000410.1 GCA_015657605.1 Limnohabitans sp.
CGGACTGTTAATCCGTAGGTCCCTGGTTCGAGCCCAGGTTGAGGAGCCAAAAATACTCGAAGAAAAAGGGGCTGCGTGCAAACGCAGTCCCTTTTTTCTTGGGCAAAACGGCTACTCAACAGGACCAAGGTCTCAAGATTGAACAAGCCTCATCCCCACGGTGTCACCTCTGCAGCAGGTCAATCGGCCCGGGGGCTGCTTCAATGTGGCCATGGCCAGCGGACATTTCCCCGGCCGGATGGATGGACCCCAAAGGACAGCACATGAGCACTTCACTCAAAGGCCAAGTGGCCTGGATCACGGGCGGCGGCAGCGGCATTGGGCTGGCGGGCGCCATAGAGCTGGTCAAGGCCGGCGCCCATGTGGTGATTTCGGGGCGCAACGCGGCCACCAACGCCACCGCACTGGCGCAACTGCAAAGCCTGGCCAGCGCCGAGGCGGTGCTGCTGGATGTGGCCGACAAACACGCCGTCAAAGCCACCGCCCAAGACATCGTGGCGCGGCACGGGCGCATCGACATGCTGATCACCAGCGCGGGCACCAACGCCACGCAGCGCAATTTCGATGTGGTCACGCCCGAGGCTTGGGACGACGTGGTCGCCATCAACCTGTCGGGGCTGTTTTACTGCGTTCACGCGGTCTTGCCCACCATGCGGCAGCAGCAAGGCGGCTTGATCATCAACGTGTCGTCGTGGGCAGGTTTGTATGCCTCCAAGCTGACCGGCCCCGCTTACAACGCCACCAAACGCGCGGTGCTGGCGCTGACCGAATCCATCAACATGGAAGAGTGCCTGCACGGCATCCGCGCCACCTCACTTTTGCCTGGCGAAGTGGCCACACCCATTTTGGACAAACGGCCCGTGCCACCCTCAGCCGAGCAGCGCGAGCGCATGGTGCAAGCCGAGGACATGGGCCAAGCCATCTTGTTTTTGGCCCAGATGCCAGCGCGCACCTGCATCAATGAGTTGATCATTTCGCCCACCTTCAACCGCTTTTACACGGGCGGGCTGGAGACACCGACCAAGCGCTGAGTCCGTCAGCATCTCACCCAGCCCATGAGCCAGCTTTTCAGCGACAGTGCCAAAAACCGCCGCATCGGCATTGCGCTGGTCACCGTGACCACCTTGATGTTTGCGGTGCTCGATGCATCGGCCAAGTGGCTGGTGATGACCCTGCCGGTGATGCAAGTGGTGTGGATGCGCTTTCTCACCCACTCGCTGTTTTCCATCGCGGTGTTTGCACCGTCGGTCAAAGGCGATTTGCTGCGCTGGCGGCATCCGCGCTTGCAGTTGCTGCGCGGGCTGATGCTGGCGTCCATGACCGCACTCAATTTCTGGGCCTTGCAGTATTTGCAGCTGGCCGAGACCGGGGCCATGCAATTTTCAGTGCCTATCCTGATTGCCCTGCTCTCGGCCTGGTGGTTGGGTGAGCGGCTCGATGCCAAGCGCTGGCTGGCGATTGCGATGGGTTTTGTGGGCGTGCTGGTCATCATCCGCCCTGGCAGCCAAGGCTTTCACCCGGCCATTTTGTTGTCGGCCCTCAATGCCATTTTGTACGCCCTGTTCAACATGATGACGCGCTTCTTGGCCAGCAGCGAAAACCCCGCCACCACGCAACTGACCTCGGCGGTGGTGGCCACCTTGGTGTTGACGCCTGTGGCGCTGTGGCAATGGCAACAACCGGCCACCCTGCTGGAATGGTGCGTGATGGCGCTGGCCGGTTTGTCTGGCGGCATTGGCCACTACTTTGTGGCGGTGGCCCACCGTTATGCCTCGGCAGCGGTGCTGGGGCCGTTTTTGTACCAGCAGATCATTTACATGAGCGTGCTGGGTTGGCTGGTCTTTGGCCAGGTGCCCGACTTGGCCGTGGTGCTGGGCACCTTGGTGGTGGTGGCCAGCGGCTTGTATTTGCTGTGGCGCGAGTTCCAAAAGCCACCCCCAGTCCCCGAAGCCGACGCCACCCCCCATTGATTCAACACGGGGCCATGCCCCAAACCAGGAGCCCTGCATGTCTTCATCCCCCCGCTGGAAACAACGCCCGCCTGGCTCGAATTGGGGCGACTTTGGCCCCGACGACCAGTGTGGCCGCATGAACCTGTTGACGCCCGACAAAGTGCTGCAAGGCATGCGCGAAGTGCACACAGGGCAGACCTTCAACCTGAGCCTGCCGCTGGATTTTCCGGGCGGCAATGTGCTCAACCCCAGGCGGCAACCGCCCGTGCTGCGACCCACCTTGCGCGAGGGCAAAGCCAACATGAACTACCAACTGTGGTGCGATGACCCCAGCTGCACCGACGTGATTTGCGACGATCTGGTCATCATGCATCTGCAGTACAGCACCCAATGGGACAGCTTGGCGCACGTGGGCTCGATGTTCGATGCCAATGGCGATGGCGTGGCCGAAGCGGTTTATTACAACGGCTTTCGCGCAGGCACCGATGTGTTGGGGCCCAACAGCGGCGCAGGCGCGGGGATTTTTGGCTTTCCTGACATAGCGCGCGAATCCACCTCCAGCGCCAAAGCCTTGGGCATCGAAAAAATGTCCGAGCGCTGCGTGCAAGGCCGCGCCGTGATGATCGACCTGCACGCGCACTTGGGCCGCGAACGGGTGCGGGTAGGCTATGACTTGCTGATGGACATCATGCGCAAAGACGGGGTGGTGGTCGAGCCCGGCGACATGGTGTGCCTGCACACGGGTTTTGCACAAATGCTGCTCGAGATGAACAAGCAGCCCGACCCGCATGCGGTGGAAAATTCATGCGCCGTGCTGGAGGGGCGCGACGAACGATTGCTGCAGTGGATCACCGACTCGGGCCTGGTGGCGCTGATCGCCGACAACTACGCGGTCGAAGGTTTGCCCGCAACACCCCGCCCCGGCAGTTGTGCCGCCCTGCCCTTGCACGAGCACTGCCTGTTCAAGCTGGGCGTGCACCTGGGCGAGATCTGGCACCTGACCCCTTTGGCCGATTGGCTGCGCAGCCACCAACGCTCCCGGTTTTTGCTCACCGCCCCGCCCCTGCGCTTGCCCGGAGCGATCGGCTCGCCCGCCACCCCGATTGCCACGGTTTGAGCCCCCCGCAGGGGCTGGCAAAGGGTTCGTTCAGGGTTTGCGCTAGAGCCCAGACAGTCCACATGCCGCCATACTGGTGTTTTTGATTTTTTTAAGGTTTAAACCATGAAAACTTGGATGACCCGCGCAGCTTGTGCTGCTTTGGTGGCGTGCATGCCGCTTGTGTCTTGGGCGCAAGCTTGGCCCACCAAGCAGCCGATCAAATTGGTCGCGGTTTTCCCG
>JACDQO010000411.1 GCA_015657605.1 Limnohabitans sp.
AAGTGGCCGCGCACACCTGAGTTGCAGTCACAGCCTGGCTTTGCACAAAGCTTTTTGCCTTGGGGCCGTGCGCCGCAGGTGGGCGAGTTGTTCCAGTTCAAAAATGCGGCGCGGGGCCTCAGGGCCATTGCGGCGACCAAAGGCCAGGCGCTGTATGGCGGCGAAATCGCCCAAGCCATTGAAAAATTTGCCAAAGAAAACGGCGGCAGCATCACCGCCAAAGACCTGGCCGACTTCAAGCCCGAATTGGGTCAAGCCCATGGCGCAAGACTACCGGGGCTACACCTTGCACGAGATCCCGCCCAACGGGCAGGGCATCGCCGCCTTGATTGCGCTGGGCATCTTGTCCCACTTCGACATGGCCAGCCACAAGGTGGACAGCGCCGACTCGCAGCACCTGCAAATCGAAGCCATGAAGCTGGCATTTGCCGACCTGTACCGCTATGTGGCCGATCCGCGCTACATGGAGTTGCCACCCGAGCAAATGCTGGACCCGGCTTATCTCGCCAGCCGCGCCAAGCTGATCGACATGAAAAAGGCCCAAGACTTCAAGGCCGGCAACCCGGTCAAGGGCGGCACGATTTACCTCACGGCTGCCGATGAAAACGGCATGATGATCAGCTTCATCCAGAGCAACTACATGGGCTTTGGTTCGGGCGTGGTCGAGCCCACTTATGGCATCAGCATGCAAAACAGGGGTCACGGTTTCAGCACCGACCTGCAGGGCCAAAACCCCGCCAATTTGGTGTTGCCTGGCAAGCGCCCTTTCCAGACCATCATCCCGGCCTTTGTCACCAAAGACGGCCAACCTGTGATGAGCTATGGCGTGATGGGCGGCAACATGCAGCCCCAAGGCCACATGCAAACCTTGGTGCGCATGCTCGACTACGGCCAGAACCCGCAAGCGGCGTGCGATGCACCGCGCTGGCGCTACAACACGGGCCTGAACATCAACGTCGAAGCCGCGATGAACGGCGGCACCGTGCAAGAGCTGATCGCACGCGGGCACCAGCTCGACATCATCAGCGACTCATACCAAGACTTTGGCGCGGGTCAGTTCATCTGGCGCATGGGCGATCCTGCGGTGCAGGGTTATCAGGTGGCCAGCGATCCACGTCGTGACGGTCAGGCGGTGGGTTTTTGATGCGACGTGGGTGGCTGCAGCTCGCCATGGTGGCCATGGGCACCATGGCCGGTGCCGCCGCATCAGGGCAGCCCCTGTCATGCGGCGTGGTGCTGATGCACGGCAAGTGGGGGATGCCCCAGTCGCCTTACCTCAAACCCGTGGTTCAAAAACTCGAACCCCATTGTCAAGTCAAGCTGCTGGAGATGCCTTGGTCGCGCCAACGCTTGTATGACCTGCCCTATACCGATGCTTTGGCACAAATTCGAGAGGCTGTGGCCGAATTCCGCAAAGCCGGTGTGCAGTGGGTGGCCGTGGGGGGACAGAGTTTTGGTGCCAATGCATCCTTGGCTTACATGGCGCAGGTGGGAGACGCGGACGCCATACTGCCTATGGCACCCGGCCATGTGCCCGAGGTTTTTTACCAAATTTCTGATGTGCGCCGCAGTGTGGATGCTGCTCGCCAGTGGGTCGAGACTGGCAAAGGCGATACCCAGGTCGAGATGACCGACATCAACCAAGGTCAACGCCGCTTGGTCAAAACCTCCGCCGCATCGTTGTGGAGTTATTTCAACCCCCAAGGCTGGGGAAATATGGGATTGAGTGCTGCGGCTTCCCGCAAGTCTGTGCCGGTTTTTTGGGCCATTGGCACCATAGACCCTTTGCATGGCTCGGGCTCGACTGAGATTTATCAAAAGTTGCCAGCGCACGCTGACAGCCGCTATTTGGTGGTGCGTGCCAATCATGCCAATACCCCCGAAGTGTCTGCAGATGAGTTGCTCGCTTGGGTGAAAGCCCGGATCGGTCGCTGAGCGATGCAGGTTGAAGCGCCTTCCAAATTGACCATGGGTCTGCTGCTGGCGGCAGCAGGCTCCATGGCTTTCAGTGGCAAGGCCATCATCGTCAAGCTGGCGTACCGCCACGGCGTCGATGCGGTCACGCTGCTCATGCTGCGCATGGTGCTTGCCTTGCCCTTTTTTCTGCTCATGGCCTGGTGGGCTGGGCGTGGCAAGGCGCGCTTGACACCAGGTGACTGGCTGGGCGTGGTGGGTCTGGGGTTTTGCGGTTATTACCTGTCGAGCTTTCTGGATTTTTGGGGACTCGAGTTCATCACTGCCTCGCTGGAGCGGCTGATTTTGTACCTCAACCCCACGCTCGTGTTGGTGCTCGGTTGGTTGCTGTTCAAAAAACGCATCACTCAGCGCCAGGGCGTGGCCATGGCCATCAGCTACTCGGGCGTTTTGCTGGTGTTTGGGCACGAGCTCGGGCTGGCAGGGCCGCACGCGGCTTGGGGGGCATTGCTGGTCTTTTTGAGTGCGGTCACCTACGCGGTGTACCTGACCTACAGCGGCCAGTTGGTTCAACGCCTGGGCGCCTTGCGTCTGGCAGGGCTGGCCACCAGTGTGGCGTGTTTTTTTGCATCGTGCAGTTCGCATTCCTGCAGCCCATGACGGCCGTGCAGGTGCCCGAGGCGGTGTTATGGCTGTCTTTTTTTGAATGCCACGGTCTGCACCGTTTTGCCGGTCTTGTTGGTGATGATGGCCATTGAGCGCATTGGACCCGGGCTCACGGCGCAAACCGGCATGATCGGCCCGATGTCCACGCTGATGATGGGCGTATGGATTTTGGGCGAACCTTTCAACATGTGGATCATCGCTGGGACCGTGTTGGTCCTGGGCGGTGTGTTTTGGGTCACGCGGCCGGTCGGCCGCAAACCGTGATGCGGCCAAAGGGCCACTTCGCATCAACTTCAGGAGATTGACATGGACTTGGGCATTGCAGGCAAATGGGCTTTGGTGGGTGGCGCGAGCAAAGGCTTGGGCTGGGGTTGCGCACGGGCCTTAGCCTTGGAAGGCGTGAATGTGGTCATGGTGGCGCGCGGCGCCGAAGTGTTGAACAAGGCCGTGGACGACTTGCGTGCCGAGACCGGCGGCAAGGTGCAGTTGATCGCTGTCGCGGAGGACATCACCACCGAAGCCGGGCGCGAAGCCATCTGGAACGTGGCAGGTGGCCCCGGCAAGGACTACGACATCGTGGTCACCAACGCAGGCGGCCCGCCGCCTGGCGACTTCCGCGACTGGAACCGTGAGGCCTGGCTCAAGGCCATCGACGGCAACATGCTCACGCCGATTGAACTCATCAAGGCCACTGTCGACCGGATGGCCGCACGCGGCTTTGGCCGCATCATCAACATCACATCCAGCGCCGTCAAAGCGCCCATCGATGTTCTGGGTTTGTCGAACGGCGCACGCAGCGGCCTGACGGGCTTTGTGGCCGGGGCTTCGCGCAGCGCCATCGCGGCCAAGGGCGTGACCATCAACAACTTGCTGCCCGGCAAATTTGACACCGACCGCATCCGCGCCACGCTGCCCGCCATGGCGCAAAAGCAAGGCAAGACGGTGGAAGAGTTGCGCGTGATCCAGCAAGCCCAAATCCCGGCTGGCCGTTATGGCAACCCACAAGAGTTCGGTGCCATTTGCGCCTCTTGTGCAGCCAGCATGCGGCCTACATGACGGGCCAGAACGTATTGGCCGATGGTGGTGCTTATTCAGGTACGTTTTAAACACGGGTGCACTCTTTTGGAGTGCACCCCTTGCGCGGTGATTTGTAGCGGTTGTTGATTCTCTGGACCTCACTCCAACAAATCCGCCTCGGTGCGCACGAGGTCGTTCCAGATGGTCTGGAAGTGCAGCCAGCCGATGTACTCGCTGCCGACGTGTTCGCGGCTGTAGCGGGCGCGGTCTGGGGGCACCAAGCGTGGGGTTTGGCCTGTGGCCATCACGGCCAGTTGTTGCTTGCAGCAGCGCTCGAGCGCGATGAACCAGAAGGCTGCGGCCTCGATGCTGTGGCGGCTGGCGGTGAACAGGCCATGGTTTTGGTGGATGGCGGCTTTGACGCCCTTGAACCAGTCGGCCACCTTCAGGCCGGCCTTGACCTCGACCGCCACTTGGCCCGCTTCATCGCCAATGACCACATGGTCTTCAAAGAAAGCAGCCGCGTCTTGTGAGATGGGCAACAGGGGCTGGCCGAGCGAGGCGAAGGCCGTGCCGTACACCGTGTGCGCATGGCACATGGCCAAGATGTCGGGGTGCGCCTCGTGCACAGCGGCATGCAGCACAAACCCCGCGCGGTTCACCGCGTAGTCGCCCTCGATC
>JACDQO010000412.1 GCA_015657605.1 Limnohabitans sp.
CGGGTGCGCCGTCAGTGCACAGCGGCATGCAGCACAACCCCGCGCGTTCACCGCGTAGTCGCCCTCGATCACCTGGCCTTGGTGGTCCACCAAGATCAGGTTGGACACCTTGACCTGTGCAAAGTGCACCGCCATCGGGTTGGTCCAGTAAAGGTGCGGACGCTCGGGGTCGCGGATGGTCAGGTGCCCGGCAAAGCCGTAGTCCAGGCCAGCGCGGGCAAAGGCCCGGCAAGCTCCGGCCAGGCGCTCTTTGAGGTACTGGCGGTGTTGGGCATGGTTGTCAAAAGTGGGGATGCCTGGAAACAACAGGCCGGGCTGGTCGGGTTGGTAAATCGACACCTTGGGCTCGGTCAGGGGGTCAAAGCGGTGTTCTGAAGGCAAAAATTGGTTGGTGGTCACGGGTGGTCCTGAAAAACGAAAGGGCTTGAAACCGCATATTGGCCCGATTGGGGCAGCCTTGACAAACGGTGAATGCTCATGGAAACATGAGCCCAATTCATCTGAAAATCATTTGCATGAGAAATCTTCCGCCTTTGGCCCGTTTGCGCACCTTCGAGGCGGCCGCGCGCCTGCAGAGTTTTGCCTTGGCCGCGCAAGAGCTGCACCTGACGCCCTCGGCCATCAGCCACCAGATTCGCGACTTGGAAAAGTACTTTGGCCGAGCGCTGTTTGAGCGCCATCATCGCCAAGTGCAGACCACGCGGGAGGGGCAGAGGCTGTTTGAGAGCCTGGACCGTTTGTTCGGCGCCCTCGAAGCCAGTTGCGCCGAGGTGCAGTTGCCCACGCAGGACCAGGTGCTGGCGGTGCACTGCGCGCCCAGTCTGGCGCTCAAGTGGCTGGGCCCGCGCTTACCCAGCTTCATGGCCTTGCACCCGACGGTCAACATCCGTTTGACCACGGGCGCCGAGCCGCTGGATTTGGGGACGCAGCGCGAGATCGATGTCTCGATCGCCTATGGCCCACCACGCCACAGCGCCGGGCTCGCTGTTTGCGCTTTGGGCGATGAGCACATTGCGCCTCTGGTGGCCCCGCACCTGCTGCAGCGCGACGAGTCGCCCGAGCAGCTGCTGGCCCGCTGGCCTTTGATCGATTCGCAGCTCAGCCCCGTGGGTTGGCCGCAGTGGTTTGCCTTTCATGAGCTGGCCATGCCCGTGGGGCCTCGGCCCTCTTTTGACCGTGCGGCCATGGCGATTGCAGCGGCGGTCGATGGCTTGGGGGTGGCGCTGGAGAGCACGCGCCTGGCCGCCCGCGAGATTGAGCGCGGCGAGTTGGTGGTCTTGGGTGCAGAGCGCTGGCCCGCCTTGGTGCGCCCGGTGCATTTCATGAGCGTGCGCCACACCGAGCGCTCACGGGGTGCGACAGCGGCCTTTGTGCAGTGGGTGCAGGCGCAGGCGGGGCTGGTCGATTCAGCGCCGTGAAGACACCCAAATCCCGCCAATGATCAACGCAAACGCCAGCGCATGAAAACAGCTGCGGCAACTCGCCCCAAAAAAGGCGGCCGAGAAGATCGCCGCAAACAGCGGCGTGAGGTTGGCGAAAAAACCCCCGCA
>JACDQO010000413.1 GCA_015657605.1 Limnohabitans sp.
GTGGATCGCTTTTTCTTGCTCGCCGTCGTATGCCACCATGTCGTGCGCGACCACACCCGCCCCATGCTGCACGAAGCCATGGGGCTCGATTCGAGCGAGTACGACTACCAGGTGTTCCGCATCACCACCGAGATCACCAAGCAGGTCTTCCCTCTGGCGCTGGACACCGATCACCCCGACTTCCGCCGAGGCCTGGAGCGCCTGTTTACCATTTCGCAAGCCATGGAAAAAGCCAAGGCGCGTGGCGGTGTGGTCGGCAAGCTGCAGCAAGGCGTGTGCGCCGTCAAGGCAGCGGCCACTTTTGCCCGCCTGTACTTCATGCCGGTGATTGAACAAGACCTGTCGCCCCAGGTGCGCATGGAACCGGATGGTGACTGAAGTCGTTTGGGCTTGCGTTTTCACGGCCCTGTGCTGGTGGCTCGGCACGGGTGTGATTTTGTGGCTCGACCGGCTGCCTGCGCGCAGCTTCCGTTTCAGCTTGGCGGGTTGGACGGTGCTTTTGGCATTGAGTTTCTGGGGTGTGGCCCACAGCATGCAAGAGGTCAGCGTGTTCAACGCTTACCTGGCCTTTGGCAGCGTGATTGTCATGTGGGGCTGGCACGAGTTGGCCTTCCTCACGGGCTGGATCACCGGGCCGCGCAAAACCCCACTCGACACAGGCGTCACAGGATGGGCGCGTTTTGTGCAATCGGTGCAGGTCATGCTCTACCACGAGCTGGCCTTGCTCGCTAACTTTGCCATTTTGTGGTGGATGCAAGAGGGGCAAGCCAGCCATGTGGCCATTTGCACCTTTGCGCTGCTGTGGTGCATGCGCCTGTCGGCCAAATTGAATTTGTTTTTTGGCGTGCCGCAAAACGGCGCGCAATACCTGCCTGAGCACCTGAAATACCTGGCCAGTTATTTCCGCACCACCACCGGCATGTCGCTGTGGTTTGTGCTGTCCATGAGCGTGGCCATGGGCACTTGGTTTTGGCTGGTCTGGCTGGCGCAACAAGGCGCGGTGGCCATCACCACCGGCTGGGTGATGCTGGCCACCTTGCTGGGTCTGGCGATTGTTGAACACGTCATCATGATTTTTCCTTGGCCACTGGAGCGGCTGTGGGGTTGGGCCATGGGCCAGACCACCAAACCGGCTTTGACCACACCCCCCTTGAAGGCCCCCATGAACACCACCACCCACACCTACCGCACCGAAGGTTTCGGCATTCCGGTCACGCCACAGGGCCCCGCGCTGACCACCCCTGCCAAACAAGGTCAGCGCCCAGTGGCGGTGGTCATTGGCAGCGGCTTTGGCGGGTTGGCCGCAGCGATCCGCCTGAGCGTCAAGGGCTACGAGGTCAAGGTCTTTGAAAAACTCGATGCGCCAGGCGGCCGTGCTTATGTGCACCACCAGGACGGCTTCACGTTTGATGCGGGCCCGACCATCATCACCGCACCCTTTTTGCTCGAAGAGTTGTGGGCGCTGTGCGGCAAAAGCTTTGCGGGCGACGTGAAGCTGGTGGCCATGGACCCGTTTTACCGCGTTCGTTTTGCCGATGGCACCTGGTTTGACTACAACGGCGACCCCGAGCACATGCGCGCCGAAGTGGCGCGCTTTGAACCGGATGACCTGCCGGGTTACGAACGCTTTTTGGAAGAGGCCGAGCGCTGCAAAACCCTGGGCTTTGAAGGCATGGGCGACATGGCTTTTGACAAGGTCAGCGACCTGATGGCGGCCATCCCCGACTTCTTGCGCATGGGCGCCTGGCGCAGCCTGTACAGCCTGGTGGCCAAACACATCCGCAACGACAAACTGCGCATCGTGATGAGCTTTCACCCGCTGCTGATCGGCGGCAACCCCTTTGCCGTGACCTGCGCCTACGCCCTCATCAACTCGCTGGAGCGCACCTGGGGCGTGCACTCGGCCATGGGCGGCACCGGGGCGATTGTGAAAGGCCTGGTCGGCTTGCTGCAAGAGCGCGGTGTGCCGCTGCGTTGCAACGCGCCCGTCACGCAAATCCGCATTGAAAACGGCCGCGCCTGCGGTGTCGAACTGCAAAACGGCGAGTTCGTGCCCGCCGACATCGTGGTGAGCAACGGCGACACCGCCTGGACCTACAAAAACCTGGTGGCCCCAGAGCACCGCCGCGTTTGGACAGACCGCAAGATCGCCAACGGCAAATACTCCATGGGTTTGTTCGTCTGGTACTTCGGCACCTCCAAGCAATACGCTGACGTGCCGCACCACATGATGGTGCTGGGTCCGCGCTACAAAGGCCTGCTGCAAGACATCTTCAAAAAGCACAAGCTGGCCGAAGACTTCAGCCTGTATTTGCACCGCCCCACGGCCACCGACCCGTCGTTGGCCCCTGAGGGTTGCGACACCTTTTATGTGCTCTCACCCGTGCCGCACCTGGACAGCGGCACCGACTGGCCGGCATTTGCCGAGACCTACCGCGCCGCGATTGCCGCAAGCCTGGAAGCCAGCGTGTTGCCGGGCCTGCAAAGCTGCATCGTGACCAGCAAGGTCAGCACACCGCAAGATTTTCACGACAACTTGTGGTCTTACAAAGGCGCAGGCTTTGGTCTGGAGCCGTTGCTGCTGCAAAGCGCCTGGTTTCGACCGCACAACCGCAGCGAAGATGTGCCGGGCTTGTTTGTGGTGGGCGCCAGCACGCACCCAGGCGCAGGTGTGCCGGGCGTGCTCATGTCAGCCAAAGCACTTGAAACGGTGGTCCCCCATGTCCATGCCTGAACGCGTGACCAACCTGCCCAGCCACTTGAGCGCTGTGCCCACACCTGCCCCCACCCTGCCCACGGCACCCGGGGTGCTGCAAGAACTCGACTTCGATTCGCACGACCTGCAAGCCTGCGTGGCCATGATGCAAGGCGGCTCCAAACATTTTTGCGGCCAGCCGTTTGCTGCCGCCGCGCGTGCGCACCGCTGCGATCGCGCTCTATGCGTTTTGCCGTGTGGCCGACGATTTGGTCGACGAAGCCGCCCCAGGCGATACGCCCTTGCTCGTGTTGCAAGCGCGCTTGGACGCCATCTACAACGGCACGCCTCAAGACCATGTCGAAGACCATGCCCTGAGCCTGCTGGTGCAACAGTACAAACTGCCCCGCCATTTGCTCGACGCCCTGATCGAGGGTTTTGCCTGGGATGCAGCAGGTCGGACCTACGACAGCATCGAAGACCTGCACGCTTATGGCGCAAGAGTGGCCGGCAGCGTGGGCGCGATGATGAGCTGGATCATGGGCCCGCAAAGCATGGACACCCTGGCCCGCGCCTGTGAATTGGGCGTGGCCATGCAACTGACCAACATCGCCCGCGACGTCGGGCACGACGCCAGCATTGGTCGCCTGTACCTGCCGCGCCGATGGTTGGTCGAAGCCGGTGTGAACCCCGAAACATGGATGGCCGCGCCCGTGTTTACGCCCGCCATTGCCGGTGTGGTGGCACGCCTTTTGGAAGAGGCCGACCGCCTGTA
>JACDQO010000414.1 GCA_015657605.1 Limnohabitans sp.
GTTCCCGGGCGGCAAGCTGGAGGCTGGTGAGTCGGTCGAGCAAGCGCTGCGCCGCGAGTTGCAAGAAGAGCTGGGCATCACCATCGGAGCCGTGCAGGTGTGGAAGACCCAGATGGTCGATTACCCGCACGCCTTGGTGCGGCTGCACTTTTGCAAAGTGTGGGACTGGCAGGGCGAGTTGCAAATGCGCGAAGCGCAATCACACGCTTGGCAGACGATCCCTGTGGACGTGGTGCCCGTGCTGCCGGGCACCATCCCTGTGTTGGCTTGGTTGGCCCAAGAGCGCGGCTTCAGTGGGCCGACGCACGCCTGAGCTTCAACTCACTGCAGACGCGGATCGCCAAAAGGCTCGTCGGGCGGGGTGTCGTCGGGCAGTTTGAATTCTTCGCAGGCCCAGGCCCCCAAATCAACACCCTTGCAGCGGGCGCTACAAAACGGGCGGTAGGGATTGGCGGGGCTGTAAAGGCTGTTGCCTGCGCAGGCCGGACACCGAACCTTGCGGGGTGCAAAACCGGGTTGAGGCTGGTTCGAGTCGCTCATGCGCACAAAGTCATCTCGAAGGGCACGTCATCGGTGGTGGCCACAACTTGCCGTCGCTGTGTTGGCGCATCATGCGGATCACCACCAGCAAGCGGTTGCAGCTGATCTCGGGGGTGATGCCCAAGGTGTCGTCGATTTTCAGGCGCAACAGCTGAAAGGTGCGTCCTTGAGGCAGGTTTTGTTGCAACTGCCCGGCGGTCGCCATGACCTTTTGGCTGCTGCCCGATTCGCGCAGCATTTGCAGCAGCAGCTTGACAGCTTGGGCAAGGGGTCCAAAAGGTTCGACCCATTGCGACAGGTCTTGCGCCCGACTGGCTGCGCTGTGGTGTTGCCAAGCGTGGTAGGCGGGCAGGTCAAATTCGCAGGTGCCACCCGGGATCACGGCGCGGCTGCGCAAAGCCATCAGGAAGTCGTTGTCGCTCAAACTTTGACCGATCTTGCCGGAGACTTGGTTGAGCGCATCGAAGTGCGCGTCGAGTTGGGTCATGACACTGCTCAGGGCCTTCTCGGAGATGGCGGGGTTGCCGCGATAGCTGTTGTAGAGCTGCCGTTGACGTTCCAGGTCTTTCAAGACGTCGGATTTGAGCTCGGAGCGCGTGGCCACTTCGATGATCTCGAACAGGGTGGTCAGTGCAAAGTGGTGGTCCAACGCGTCTGTGCGGCCCATCAATTGGCCCAAGCGGTTGAACAATTGTTGCAGCCGCAGGTAAGTGCGGATGCGTTCGTTAAAAGGGTATTCGTACAGTATCACGCGGCGTCTTCCATTGCCGTCATCATAGCCCGAAGTCAGTGGCCAATTGGGCCACTTGGGTCTCCAATTCGGCCAGGCTCAAGCCTTGGTTCAAGATCACCGTGTCGGCGCAGGCCAAGCGCTGAGAACGGGAGGCTTGCAGGGCCATGATGCGGTCAATTTCTTCAGCAGCCAGACCACTGCGTGCCATCACCCGTTTCCGCTGGGTATCGGCATCGCAGTCCACCACGATCACACGGTCCAACTGTTTGCGCCAGCGCTCGCCCGACTCCACCAACAAAGGTACGTCAAACACCAGCACGCGGTGACCCGCTTGCAGCGCCGTTTGGGTTTGCTCGGCCGTGATTTGACCGACCAAGGGGTGGATGATGGCTTCCAGCTGTTGTTTGGCCTGGGGGTTTTGAAACACCATGTTGCGCATGGCTTGGCGGTCCATCGCACCTTGGGCATCGACCATTTGGGGCCCAAAAGTTTGTGCAATGGCGGCCATGGCGCGCCCACCAGGCGCGGTCAGACTGCGGGATATCGCATCGGCATCGATCACCGCCGCGCCCCGGGCTGCAAGCATGTCTGCCACGGTGCTTTTGCCGCAACCAATACCGCCAGTCAGGCCAATTCGCCAAGTGCGTGGGGTCATGCTTTGAGTCATGTGATCAGATCAAAAACCAGGGCAGGGGGCCAAACGCCATGACCCAAAGGCCTGCCAGGACAAGGTAGGGCCCAAAAGCCATTTCGCCATTCTCTGACAAAAGCCCGCGCCATTTCAAACCCAATCCGCCAATGATCCCCATGAGGGATGCGATCAGCACCAAAGACAGCAACGCAGGCCAGCCCAACCACGCGCCCAGAGCAGCCAGCAATTTGAAATCGCCTTGACCCATGCCTTCTTTGCCCGTCAGGCCTTTGAACAGCCAAAAGACAGCCCACAAAAACAGGTAACCGGCTGCAGCGCCCCAGAGTGCTTCGCTCAAGCCAATTCGTGAAAGCCCCAGACTGGCGGCCAACAATCCGGCCCAGACCAAGGGTTGCGTGATGGCATCGGGCAACAAACGGGTGTCGGCATCGATGGCGGCCAGTGTGACCAAAGCCGCAGAAAACCCGGCCCAGGCCATGGCCTCCAATCCCCAGCCGTGCAGTGCCACCACCCCGGTGAACAATCCGGCGGTGATCAGTTCTATGGCCGGGTATCGCCAGGCGATCGGCGCTTGACAATGCGCGCATCGCCCACGCAAGGCGATGAAGCTAAAGAGAGGGATGTTGTCTTGCCACCTCAAGGGGTGATGGCAGTGTGGGCAATGGGAGCGAGGCACGGCCAAATTAAAGGGCGCTGCATTCGGTGGCGTGGCCGTGGTTTCGGCGTCCCACTGGGCCTGCAACATCAGCGGGAGGCGGTGAATCACCACATTCAGAAAACTGCCGACCACCAGGCCCAGCAAGCCAGCCAAACCGAGTGCCAAGATGCCGTCGATCATGTCAAAAAACTTGTCCTAAATTGAAAATAGGCAAATACATGGCCACCAAGATAGCGCCAATCAATCCCCCCAGCACCACGATGATCAGGGGCTCCAGCAAGCTGGTCAGGCCATTGACCTGGTCATCCAGCTCGGTGACCATCAGGCCCCCCGCTCTGCCCAGCAAAGTGTCCAAAGCGCCGGTTTCTTCGCCTGTGGCACACAACTGCACGATCATCGCCGGAAAGTGTTCTGTTTGCCCCATGGCCTCGCTCAAGCTGCTCCCCTGCACCACCCGCCGTTGCAACTGTAAAGTGGCGCGTTCGTAAACCGGATGATCGCATGCTTGGGCTGTTGGCCCCAAGGCTTCGCTCAATGGCACACCCGCAGACAACAAGGCGGCGAGGGTTTGTGACCATCGCGCCACGATCGAAGTGGCGACCAACGGCCCCAGAACTGGCCATCTTAAAAACCATTGTGCGGCCCACAGGCGAAATCGGGAGGCCGTTGGCCCCGTGTGCTGTGCCGCCCAGATGGGCAGCGCCAGCATGGCCAAGAGCACGGGCCACGTTTGTACCAGCGAATCACTCAGGCTCACCACCACCTGGGTGGACCACGGCAATGGCGCCCCCAGGGACTCAAACACGTCCTCAAAAACTGGAACTACCCACATCAAAATCAGCACCAAAATGCCTGTAGCCACCAGTAAAACAGCGATGGGGTACATCAACGCAGAGCGGATTTTGGAGCGCAGAGCTTCGTTCTTTTCAAGGGTCTGTGACAAGCGTTCCATGATCTCGTCCAAGATGCCCGCGGATTCACCCGCTTGCACCATGTGCACAAACAGGCTGCTGAAAACCCGGGGGTGCCGAGCCAAGGCGTCGTGCAGAGCGACACCGGATGCCACGTCGCTCAGAACGGATTGCATGACCCGCACCAAGCTTTTGTGGGACATGCTTTTGCACAACATGGCCAGGGCTTGCACGACGGGCACCCCGGCCTTGAGCATGGCCGCCCATTGCCGTGTCATGGTGGCGAGGTCTTTGCTTTTGATGCCGTCAGACTGGTGCCACCACACGCGCTGCACTTGTGCTTTTTGTATCCCCTGTCGGCGCAATTGGGCCCTGGCCAAGTCGGCATGCAAGGCTTGGAGCGTGCCGCTTTGAGGGCGACCCTGAGGGTCGCGACCTGACCAGCGAAAAGTCGGAACGGTACCTTGAGATTTGGGGATTTTCATGTGCCGTCCCGTGTGGCCAGCAAGACCTCGTCCAGCGAGGTGATGCCCTGCAGCACTTTGCGCAAGCCAGCGATGCGCAAGCTGTTCACCCCCTCTCGCCGGGCTTGTTGTGCCATGTCTTGGATGCTTGCCTCTTGCAACACCAGGTCTTGCATGGCGGTGCTCACGGGCATGACCTGGAAAATGCCGGTCCGCCCTGAAAAACCTTTGTGACAAAGCGCGCAACCGACCGCCTCGAAAACCTGCACGGTCTCGGTGTTGCACAAGGGCTCGGGCCAACCAGCCTTGCGCAAAATGGTCATGGGCAGGTGGCTGGCCTGTTTGCAATGGCGACACAGGCAGCGCACCAAGCGCTGCGCCGTGACCAGACTCACACTGGCCGCGATGTTGTAGGGCGCGGTGCCCATGTTGCGCAAGCGCACCAAGGTGGCGGGCGCATCGTTGGTGTGCAAGGTAGACAAAACCAAATGTCCTGTTTGCGCCGCTTGGATGGCGATGTTCGCGGTCTCCAAATCACGCACTTCGCCCACCATCAAAATGTCGGGATCTTGTCGCAAAAAAGCCCGCAAAGCCACGGCAAAGGTCAAGCCCGGTTTGTCTTGGACATTGACTTGGTTGATGCCGGTGAGTTGGATCTCACACGGGTCTTCTACGGTGGCAATGTTCACTTCGGGGGTGTTGAGCAGGCTCAAGCAGGCGTACAGAGATTGCGTTTTGCCTGAACCTGTGGGTCCGGTCACCAGCACCAAACCGTGCGGGGCTCGGATCGCTGTCAGCAGACGCTCCAGGTCTTCGGGCTCGTAGCCCAGGCGCTGCAGGTCCAGTTGGGCCTGAGCGGAGTCCAGCACCCGGACGACCAGTTTTTCTCCAAAGAGTGTGGGCAAAGTGCTGACCCGCAAGTCCAACTCCCGACCATCTGCCAAATTCAGCTTCATGCGACCGTCTTGCGGCACGCGTTTTTCAGCGATGTCCAAGCGCGACATCACTTTGATGCGCGAGGCCAGTCGGTCTTTCAAGGCCATGTGGAGTGAGGCGACTTCGCGCAGTTCTCCGTCGATACGCATGCGCACCCGGTATTGGTGCTCATAGGGCTCGAAATGCAGGTCCGATGCCTTGAGCGCTACGGCCTGTTCCAGCAGTTGTTGCACCAGAGTCACCACCGGGGCATCTTCAGTGTTTGAAACCGTTTTTTGGCGTGCTGGTGCTGCGTCCATGCTGACCTCTTCATTGAATACCAAAGGTATCAAATCATGGGCAAGAACGGATGGTTTGTAAATGGCGAGAAGGTTTGAGCAGCACGGGTGCCAAAATTTTTAGCGCAATCCCGTGGCCAGGGTCAAGGACGTTTCATTCACACAGCAGTGGCAAACGGCTTCAAAATTGATTTTTTACCCACCGATGGAGACAAATATGAAAGTAGGCATTGCAGGGATTGGAAAAATGGGTGCTGCCGTGGGCTCGAGGTTGCTCTCTTTGGGCCATGACCTGACGGTCTGGAACCGCACGGCAGAGCGGGCGCAGCCTTTGGTAGCCGCTGGCGCCCAGTGGGCGCAATCGCCCAAGGCTTTGGCCGAGTCGGTGGATGTGGTGATCACCCTGTTGACCAACGAGGCGGCTTTGGACGAGGTGTATGGCTCTGATGCAGGCCTTTTGTCTGGCCTTGTGAAGGACAAAATCTTCATTGACATGAGCACTGTGCGACCTGCCAAACCCCAAGAAATGGCGCTGCGGATTCAAGCGCTGGGGGCTCACTTTTTGGAGTGTCCTGTCGGCGGCAGTGTGGGGCCAGCGAAAGAAGGCAAGCTGCTTGGCTTTGTGGGGGGTGCCGAGCAGGACTTGCAAGCCGTGCGCGCTTTGCTGGACGTCATTTGCCGCCGGGTGGAGCATGTTGGGCCACACGGATCAGGCGCGACCATGAAGTTGGCCGTCAACCTGCCTTTGATGGTGTATTGGCAAACATTGGGTGAGGCGCTGTCCTTGGTGGAACCCTTGGGCTTGGACCCTCAGCGAGTGATCGACATCTTGTCGGATTCTTCGGGTGGGCCCAACATGCTCAAAGTCCGAGGCGCGATGATCGCCAAAACCTTGACGGAGAAAAAAAGCGATCAAATCACCGTGAACGTGGCAACGATGCGCAAAGACATGCAAGCGATGCTGGACCAAGGTCAAACTGTACAACGCAGCATGCCCTTGACCGCACTCGCTTTGCAACAGTTTGAATCCGCTGCGCAAAGCGGATTGGATGGCAAGGACTGCTCAGAGTTGCTGGTGTGGTGGTTGACGCAAGGCAACCGCGCCTGAGATGGGGGCGAGGTTGCCAGGCTGTGCCAACTTACTCCAAACGCATTTCGCGGATGATGGCGCGGAATTGGTCCATTTGACGCCGCAGCATCGCATCTTGCTCGGCGGGTGTTGAGCCAACGCCCTCTGCGCCCAAATCGTTCAGTCGCTTGACCACATCGGGGTGTCGAACGGCTGCAATGACTTCTCTGTTCAGGCGGTCGATGATGTCCTTGGGTGTTTTGGCGGGTGCAAAGACGCCGTTCCATCCTTCCAGCTCGAGGTTAGGAAAGCCCAGCTCTCTCACCGTGGGAACATCAGGCAAGCCTGGGATGCGCTTGGATGCGGTGGTGGCCAAAGCCTTGAGTGTGCCGGCCTTGATCTCGGCCAAGGAAGAGGACAACTGATCACCACCGACTTGGAGGCGGCCTGCCAGCAGTTCTTGTTTCAATGGGGCTGCGCCCTTGAATGGAATGTGGGTGATGTTGACCTTGCTTTCCTTTTTGAAGGCTTCGCCCAAAACGTGCATGGTGGAGCCGGGACCGGTCGAGCCATAGTTGTATTGCAGCGCAGGGTTGCCACGCAAAAGGGCTGCCAGCTCTCTCAGGTCTTTGGCTGGAACACTGGGGCTGGAAGTCCACACAAAAGGCACATAGACCGCAATCGACACCCCAGCAAAGTCGGTGTCCACGTTGAAGGGCGAGCGGTTGGCCAGGGTCTGTGCCACCGATGCCAGCGGAAAGGACAGGTTGTGCATCATGATGGTGTAACCATCTGGCGCAGCTTTGGCCATCAAGTCAGCCCCAATGGCACCACCAGCGCCCCCCCGGTTGTCAATGGTCACGGGTTGCCCCATGGATTCGCTCATGCGTTGGGCCACGATGCGGGCCACAATGTCTGTGGTGCCACCGGCCGGGAAAGGCACGATCATTTTGATGGGTTTGTTGGGATAGGCTTGCGCCGATACCGAGGTCTGGACGCCCAAGGCCAGCAGCCCGAACAAACCCAGAGTGCACAAGTGATGCCATGTTTGGCGAAGTGATCGCATGTTGTCTCCTGTTGATGGGATCCCTCGGGGATGGCCAAGGGACAGGATTCAATATCACACAGCTTGGGCAGCTTGTGGGATCACCAACGCGACAAGCTCAACAAACTCGGCGAGCGATTTTTTGAATGGCAGAGGTCGGATCAATGTCAAGCCACTCGTGGAGCATGCCTTGGCGGCCAACTTGTTTGCCGGTGAGCATGGGGCCGCTGAAGTAAGTCATGTGCATGACCCGGG
Source organism: Limnohabitans sp. (assembly GCA_015657605.1). Classification (GTDB taxonomy): domain Bacteria; phylum Pseudomonadota; class Gammaproteobacteria; order Burkholderiales; family Burkholderiaceae_C; genus Limnohabitans_A. Next base: position 7,542 of record JACDQO010000414.1, read on the forward strand.
CCATTTTGGCGTTGCAATTGATTTGCAGCTGAGTTTGGACAGACAAATACGCGACGCCATCGGCGGTGCTTTGCGGTTTTTGTAATCCACCGCACTCCACAAAACCTTGCGGCCGCCTTCATCCTTGATGCTGTGTGCATCGATGAAAAACATGCCTTGATCGTTCAAGGTGATGGCGTCCCATTTTGGGGTGGCGGCGAAAGCGTTCAGGGTGCCAAGGCTGAACAAAAACCAAAATGCAAATGAGAGGCTTCGCATGGCGATCAAGTGCGTCGATTCAGCAATTGAGACGCCAGATTGACCATGGCTGCTCGGTGAGGGTTGTCAGGCAGCAGCATGGCCGCATCGATGGCGCGCTGAGCCTCTGCTGCAGCGGCATTGCGCGTCGCTTCCAGGGCGCCAGTGGCTCTGACAATGGCTGCAATCTCTGTGATTTTGTCGACGCTGCCTGTTTCGATCGCTTCGCGAACCGTTTGCCTTTGTAACTCGTTGCCGCGCTGCATGGCCAAAATCAAGGGCAGGGTGGTTTTCCCCTCGCGCAGGTCATCGCCCAAGTTTTTGCCCATTTCTGCGGCATTGCCGTCGTAATCGAGCACATCGTCGATCACCTGGAAGGCCGTGCCCAGGGCTTGGCCATAGTCGGCGCAAGCGGTTTCGATCGAGGCATCACTGCCCGCCAAAATGGCGCCCAATCGGGCACTGGCCTCAAACAATTTGGCGGTTTTAGAACGGATCACGCGCAGATAGCCGTCTTCGTTCAGAGAGGCGTCGTGCATGTTCATCAGTTGCAAGACCTCGCCTTCGGCGATCACATTGGTGGCGTCGGCCAGGGTTTGCATGACCCGCATGCTTTGCGCGTCCACCATCATTTGGAAAGCACGTGAATACAAAAAGTCACCCACCAGAACGCTGGCAGGGTTTCCAAAATTTTCGTTGGCAGTGGGGCGACCACGCCGCAAAGTGGATTCGTCCACCACATCGTCGTGAAGCAAAGTGGCGGTGTGGATAAATTCAACAACGGCGGCCAAGTTGTGGCGCTGCTGGCCGGTGTAGCCCAAAGCCCCGCAGGTCAGCAGCAGCAAAACCGGACGCAATCGTTTGCCACCCGCAGAGATGATGTATTGCGCCACTTCCCCCACCAAAGGAACGCCTGAGTCAAGCCGTTGGGCAATGACGAGGTCGACAGCGGCCATGTCGGGGGCTACCAGTTCGAGGGCAGCAGCTGAGCTGTGTTCTGAGGCTGACAAATGGACAATCCGGATGGGTTACCCGGCGATACCGGGTCGACAAGTGCGTTTTTCAAGCTTTGTCTTAGGAGTTGTCCATTATAGGTAAAGCCAATGTCTGCGTTGCCTTGGGTCCATGCTTGGACTTGAGGATTTGCTGGGTCAATGCGTTGCGTGCTAAAATCTCGGGTTCCTTGGGGATTAGCCCTTGGAAACTTCCATTCAAAGAGGTCATTTATGTACGCGGTCATAAAAACCGGTGGCAAACAGTATCGTGTTGTCGCTGGCGAAAAAATTAAAGTAGAACAGATTGCTGCGGACGTTGGCCAGGAAATCGTGATCGATCAAGTTCTCGCAGTCGGCAACGGCGCAGACCTGAAGATCGGCACGCCCCTGGTGTCCGGCGCCACAGTCAAAGCCACTGTTTTGGCACATGGCAAGCACGACAAAGTGCACATCTTCAAGATGCGCCGTCGCAAGCACTATCAGAAACGTCAGGGTCACCGTCAGCAGTTCACCGAACTGCAAATCGGCGCGATCGCTGCCTGAGGAGAATAGGTCATGGCACAGAAAAAA
>JACDQO010000415.1 GCA_015657605.1 Limnohabitans sp.
AAACGGTCGGGGGCATGGGCCGCTCAACCACGGTTTTGCGCCTCAACCACTGCGCCGACTCGCCGCTGCAGACAAGGCTTAAGGCTGAGCCACCGGATGGGCGTGGAGGGCAGAGAGGGGCGTTCAGCGGTCAAAGCAGTCGTCCGGCGAGAGGGCTTCAAACCAGGCCCAGGCGTTGGTGCAGCAAAGTGGAGGTGGTGGTGTACTGCAGCAGCGTCTTTTCTTCAGGCCGCAGCAGAGCCACCGCGCCAAATGCGGCCAAGGTGGCTTCGTGAAACCCACACAGGATCAGCTTCTTTTTGCCGGGGTAGGTGTTGATGTCACCCACCGCAAAAATACCCGGCTCCGACGTGCCAAAGTTTTCGGTGTTGACCACCAGTTGCTTGCGCTCCATGGCCAGGCCCCATTGCGCCACAGGGCCTAATTTGGGCGACAGGCCCAGGCAGGTTTGCAGCACGTCCAACGTCAGCCACTCGCTTTCGCCTTGAGGGTTGAGCAACTCCAGCGCTTGCAAACGGCCCCCTTCGGCACGCAGGCCGGTGGGCTGTCCCGCCACAAAACGCATGCGGCCTTCTTGGCAAGCTTGGCGCATGCGGTTGATCAAATCGGGCTCGGCGCTGAACTGGTCGCGACGGTGCAGCAAGGTGACACTCGCGGCGGCTTGCGGGCCCGTGCTCGCATCCAGGCAGGTTTGCAAAGCGCTGTCGCCGTCGCCTGCCACCACCAAATGTTGGCCCGCCCAGTGCTCGGGTGTGGGGTGCTCCGCAAAGACTTGCGTGCCTTCGAAAGGTGCGAGACCTTCGAGGACCATGCGGCGCGGCACAAATGCGCCCACGCCTGCAGCGATGAACAAGGTGGTGGTGACAAAGCGCTGGCCCGCATCGGTCGTCACGGCCCAGCGTTGGTCGGGCAGGCGTTCGATCTGGGTGATCTGTTGGCCCAAGTGAAACGTAGGTTGGAAAGGGGCGACTTGTTGCTGCAAGCGCTCGACCAGTTCTTGGCCGGTGCAAAAAGGGATGCCCGGGATGTCGTAAATGGGTTTGCCTGCATACAGCTCAGCGCATTGGCCGCCCACATGGGGCAAGGCGTCGACCACATGGCTACGGATGCCTTGCAGGCCCAGCTGGAACACCTGGAACAAGCCCACAGGGCCAGCGCCAAGAACCAAAGCCTCTGTGTCGATGGGGAGGGTCATGTGCTGGGCGAATCAAAAATGGCCGAACGATTCGGCCATGGGCAAGAGCGTGGATGCGGGACCCGCGTGCTGAGCCCGCATGGGTCAGCGCACCAGGTGCGCCAGTTTGCCGGTCTTGTCTTTCCAGTCGTCGGCATCGGGCATGGGTGTTTTGCGCTTGGTGATGCTTTTCCAGCCGGGCAAGACCGCCAGTTCGGCATTCAGTTTGATCATGTGCTGCTGGTCTGCGGGCAGGTCTTCTTCGGCAAAGATCGCGTTGACCGGGCACTCGGGGATGCACACAGCGCAGTCAATGCACTCATCGGGGTCGATGGTCAGGAAGTTGGGGCCTTCGCGGAAGCAATCGACCGGGCAAACGTCCACACAGTCGGTGTATTTGCACTGGATGCAGGATTCTGAAACAACGTGGGTCATGATGGACTCGGCAATGGGTTTGGCGCTGCCCGTGCGGCGCCATGGTCGGCATTTTAAGGGAGATCAGTGCACCAGCACCGCGCCTGATGTCTTGTGGGTGGCAGTGTCCACCAGCACCAGTGCGCCCAAGACGCGTGATTGTTGGAAAGGCAGGGTCACCAAGGGCTCTTGCAGCGCCAGTGTGACGTGGCCAATGGCGTTGGGGGGCAGCTCGCTGGCTTCTTCCTCGGCCAGGGTGTTCACGTTCAGCCGGTGCACCACCCGCTGCACTTTGGCCTTGACCCAACGGTGGCCGTGCAGGGCCCAATACACCCGGCCTGCGACCAGTGGCTCGTCGTCCATCCAGGCGATGGTGGTGCCGAGCTGGCGCTGGCCTTCGGGGCTGCTGTGTTCTGCCAGCAGCCAGTCGCCCCGTGACACATCCACCTCGCGGTCGAGCACGATGCCGGCGCTGTGGCCTGCGGTTTGGCTTTGGGGTTCACGCGTGGCTGACAACACCTGCGAGACCACCGCGGTCTGACCGCTGGGAAAGACCTGGACGGTTTGGCCCGGCGCGATGCGGCCGGTGGCCACGCGGCCCCAGAACACCCGGCGGCCTTGGGTGGTCACGCCGGAATCGTGGAACTTTTCCACCCACTGCACCGGGAAGCTAAACGCCACATCGGTCTCGGCCGGCGTGACAGGCAGGTCTTCGAGGATGCTCAGCAGGCTGGGGCCGGTGTAGCCGCACCAGTCGGGCTGGTCGTTGTTGTCTGTGGTGACCACGTTCCAGCCCTTGAGCGCCGACACGGGCACCATGGCCGCGATGGTGATGCCCGCTTCTTTGGCAAAGAGTGTCAGGGCATTGGAGATGTTTTGATAGGCCAAGACGGGGTCGGCCACGGCGTCGAGCTTGTTGATGGCGAAGACGATAGAGGGCACGCGCAGCAGGTTCACCAGCAGCGAGTGGCGGCGGGTTTGCGGCAACAGTTGCAAATCGGGCTTGGCCCAGTCGAGCTTGATGGCGTCGACCAGCACCACAGCGGCGTCGGCACTCGATGCAGCCGTGACCATGTTGCGGGTGTACTGCTCGTGGCC
>JACDQO010000416.1 GCA_015657605.1 Limnohabitans sp.
CAACAAGCCCAGCACCAAGACGCCCAAGGCCAGCAGCTGCATGGCGTCGCGCCAAGGCATGGGGCCAATCGCCATGGCCACCAACACCGGCACCAGCAAAGTGCCTGCGCCCACGCCCGAGCTGGCAATGCCACCGGCCAAGCCGCGCCGGATGGTGAACCAAGGCTGTACGCTGGCAATCGACGGGGTGTAGACCAGGGCAATGCCCAAGCCCACCAACAAGCCATAGCTCACATACACCGCGAGCAAAGACGTGGCCCAGCTGGTGGCCAGCAAGCCCAGGGCGATGAGTGCCATGCCCGCCGAACACACGATGCGTGGACCAAAGCGGTCGGCCAGCATGCCGCCGCCTGCGCCCAGCACAAAATAAACAAAGCCCGACAGGCCAAAAATCCAGGACACATCGGCCCGCTGCGCCGAGAACTCGACGGCGAACGATTCAAAAAACGCCGCGAACGAATACGACACCCCAAAGATCACGGCCAGGCACACAAATGTGGCCCAAACCACCACCCAAGCGTAGGGGGTTTCTTTCATGGTGTCTCCGGTGTTCGCATGTTGCAAAGCATTGTGCCTTGCACGGGATGGGCACACCCCTGAGGTCACAAAGCCTGTGTCACACTGGCGCGCATGGACACCTCACTCGAACAAGCCCGCCAGGCCTTTCTGGATGGCGTTGAACAGTTTGAACGCCACCAATTTGAGGCGGCGGCATCCCTTTTTGAACGGGCATTGCAACTGGCACCGGGCAGGCCGTCGGTGTTGATGAACCTGGGTGCCAGCTGCGTGCAGTTGGGCCGCTTTGAGCGGGCCGACGAGTGCCTGCGCCAATCCTTGGCGGCCGATGACCAGCAGTGTGATGCCTGGGTGGCTTGGGGGGTCACGCAGATGGCTTTAGGCCAATGGCCACAGGCTCTGTACAGCCACGAGCAAGCCCGTGCTTTGGGCGCGGATGGTGCCGATTTTTGTTTGCGCTGGGGCCAATGCCTGGCGTATGCCGGGTAGCTGCCTCAAGCCGTGCAGGCTTTTGACCAAGCCTTGGTGCACGCGCCCAACTTGGCCGAGGCCTGGAGCCAGCGTGCCCATGCCCAACGCGACATGGGCCAGACCGCTGCAGCGATCGCGGGCTACCAACAAGCGCTGGCGCTGGGCGCTGACCCGGAGCTGCACCGCTATTACCTGGCCGCCTTGAGCCCGGATCAGCCCGCGGTGAACGCACCCGCAGCCTATGTCGAAAAACTCTTTGACCAATACGCCGATGACTTCGAGGCGCACCTGGTCGGGCAACTGGGTTACCAAGGCCACAGCGTGCTGTTGCAGCACCTGCCTGCGGACCCCACTGCCCGTTTTGAGCGGGTGTGGGACTTGGGCTGCGGCACCGGTTTGTGCGGCACCTTGATCCGCCCCCGCGCCCAGCATTTGAGCGGTGTGGACTTGTCTTCGGTCATGGTGGCCAAGGCCCGTGCGCTGGGGGTTTACGACAGCCTGCATGCCCAAGAGTTGGTGGCCTTCATGCAGCAGACCACTGAGCCCGCCGACTTGGTGTTGGCGGCCGACGTGTTCATTTATGTGGGCTGGCTGGAGGCGGTTTTTGAAGCCCTGAGCTCCCGTGTGCGTTCGGGCGGCTGGCTGGCCCTGACCGTTGAAGAGGCCGATCCGGGTTTTGAGGTGCAGTTGCACAGCAGCTTGCGTTACGCGCACGCCCTGCCGTATTTGCAAAAGCTGGCCGCAGAGCATGGTTGGCAATGGGCCAAGGTGCACCGCGCGCCCTTGCGGCTGGACCAAGCCCAGCCCCTCATGGGTGCTTATGTTTATCTGCAAAAACCTGACAATGCTGAATCTCTAGTCATGGCCCAGCCAGGAGAACCTCGCTCATGAATGCACAAGAACGCGACCAACTTCAGCAATTCTTGGCCACCTTGCGCCAGCAGCGTGTTCAGGCCAAGGACCCCGTGGCCGATGCCCTCATCCGGGATGCTTTGGCCTCGCAAGCCGATGCCACTTACCTGTTGGTGCAGCGGGCCATGGCCTTGAGCTTGGCGCTGCAAGCCACACAAAACCGATTGCAGCAAATGCACGCCTTATCGGCTGCGGCGCTGCAAGCGTCAAACCCTGTTGCCAGCGCTGCGCCCGCTCAGGCGCCAGCACCCGTACCGAATAGTGGTGCCCCAACGGCGCAACCCAGCCTGTGGATGCGCGGTTTGGTGGGGCAAGTGGGCGGCACAGCGCTGGGCGTGGCTGCGGGCGTGGTGGCAGGTGGCGCTGTGTTGCAAGGCCTTCAAGCCTTGTGGGGCGACGATGCCGCTTCGCCCAACCTGGCCCAAGGCTCAGCGGGGGGCATGTCTACTGCTGAGCCGGATGCGGGCGACGGCCTGTGGGACTTGGGCGACGACTGGACCTGAGTTCAAGCGCCTCCTTCAGCGCCTGATTCAGCGGCAGTATCAGCGGCTGTAGGCCAAACCCAGCGCCACGCCGCCAAACAAATCGCCTTCCACCACAGGCACACCCGCAAAGGCGGCCTGCAGGGTCTGCTGGAACGTGCTCAAAGCCGACGATCCACCCGTGAGGTAAATCGCATCCAGCGATGCATCGCTCAGGCCAGCGCTTTGCACGCATTCACGCGCACAGGCCACGGTGCGGCTTAACAAATCTTGCAGTTGCGCTTGCATGTCGCCCGCACTCAAGCGCGCTTGCAAACCCCGGTCAATCACCGACAGGTCAATGCCCGTGTCAGCCCGGCTCACAGAGCAACGAATTTTGGCCTGCTCCACCTCATGGGCCATCAGGTGGCCGTGCCGCTCGGTCAGCACTTGCATCAAGCGTTCGTGAAGGTGCAGGTCGCTGTAATTGCTGCGCAGGGTTTTGGCGTGGGCGATGGCTTTGGGCTGGTATTGCCAGTGGATCAGGTGCCAGGTGGCCAGATCAAAAAACACACGGCTCGGCACTTCACGCTGTTCGGGACCGATGTGTTTGTAGCCCAGCAGCGGCATGACCTGTGCCAAATTCAGTTGCCGGTCGTAATCGGTGCCGCCGATGTGCACGCCCGTGGTGGCCAAAATGTCTCGGCTGCGGTCGCTGTGCCGCATGCGCTCAGGCCCCAAGCGCACCACCGTGAAGTCCGAGGTACCGCCCCCCAAGTCCACCACCAACACGGTGCTTTCTTTCGTCAGGCGCTGCTCGTAATCCAATGCGGCGGCGATGGGTTCGAGCTGAAACGACACCTCGTCAAAGCCCACCGACAGCACCGCCTGGCGCAGCGAGGCTTCGGCCTGTGCGTCCCGCTCGGGGTCGTCGTCCACAAAATGCACCGGGCGGCCCATCACCACGCGGCGTGGCGCGCTGCCCAAGTGCTGCGTCGCGCGTTCGCGCAGGGTGGCCATAAAGGTGGCGATGATGTCCTGAAAGCTGATCTGCTGGTGCCCGATTTGTGTGG
>JACDQO010000417.1 GCA_015657605.1 Limnohabitans sp.
GCAAATCCCAGCCGAGCGGGCGCTGACGATTATCTGGATAAAAAGAGCTGGTGAACTTTGATGACCCTGGGGGCCGAGCCCGAGTGGCTGGTGCTGGGTTTTTTGCGCAACCAGCGCCTGATCGACTCGGTGGCCCAGATCGAATCGATCACCGTGGACTGGACGATTGGCGAAGGTGAACTGGGCGAACCCGGTGTGGCCGCTGTCAAAACCCGCGCCAATGCTCAAGTGGTGATCGAGCGCAGCGCCGAGCGCGTGGTGACCACCGGCTGCGGCCAAGGCAGCGTGTTCGGCGATTTGATGGCCCACATCGATGAGATTGAACTGCCGCCTGCGCAAATCACCCAAGGCCAGCTCTATGGTTTGGTCAACGCCATCCGTTTGCAAGAAACCACCTACAAATCATCCGGCTCGGTGCACGGCTGCGCCTTGTTTCAGGGTGAAGAGATGCTCATGTTCGTCGAAGACGTGGGGCGTCACAACGCGGTGGACACCATTGCCGGCTGGATGTGGATGCACGACGTGAACGCCCAGGACAAGGTGTTCTACACCACCGGACGCTTGACCAGCGAGATGGTCATCAAGTCGGCCCAGATGGGCGTGCCCGTGGTGGTCTCGCGCAGCGGCATCACGCAAATGGGTCTGGCTGTGGCCCAGCGCCTGGGCTTGTGCGCCATTGGCCGCGCCACCAACAAGCGCTTCTTGTGCTTCAGCGCTCCAGAGCGCCTCGTCTGGCAACCCGAGTTGTTGACACCACCCGGCTGACCGCAAGCAGCGGCTTGCCGGGCTGTATGCGGCAGATCATCCGTTGATGAACTTCGGTGCGCGTTTGTTCAAAAACGCGTCCATGCCTTCTTTTTGGTCTGCGGTGGCAAACAAGCCGTGGAAGAGGCGGCGCTCGAACATCACGCCATCTGTGAGACCACTTTCAAATGCGCGGTTCACGCTCTCCTTGGCCGCCATGGTCGCCAGTTGGCCATAGCCGCAAATCATCAGGGCTGCGCCCAGGGTCTCGTCCATCATCTTGTCCAGCGGCACCACGCGGCTGACCAGACCGCCGCGTTCGGCCTCGGCGGCATCCATCATGCGGCCGGTCAGCACCAAGTCCATGGCTTTGGACTTGCCCATGGCACGCGGCAGGCGCTGCGTGCCGCCAGCGCCTGGGATGATGCCGATTTTGATCTCGGGTTGGCCGAACTTGGCGTTGTCGGCGGCGATGATGAAGTCGCACATCATGGCCAGCTCGCAGCCGCCGCCCAAGGCAAAGCCGCTGACGGCCGCGATCACGGGTTTGCGGATGCTGCGGATGGTTTCCCAGTTGCGGGTGATGAAGTCATTTTTGTAGACCTCATGGAAGTTGAACTTGGCCATGGCCGAGATGTCAGCGCCTGCGGCAAAGGCTTTTTCGCTGCCGGTGATGACGATGCAGCCAATGCCCTCATCGGCGTCGAAGGCTTTGAGGGCCAGTCCCAGCTCGTCCATCAAGGCGCCATTGAGTGCATTCAGGGCCTTAGGGCGGTTCAGTGTGATGATGCCAACTTGGCCGCCTTCGACGCGGACTTCGATGTTTTCGTAGCTCAAGAGATTCTCCAACAAGGGGTGAGGGTGATGGTTCAACTATAACCATGCCCGATCAGGCTTGGCTGTCGCCTTTCTTGCCCATGCGTGGGTGATCCAATGGCGTCCTTACTGTGGCGCATGGGGTAAGTGATTTGATAGGGAAAACATTAACCAACCGTGCGGTCGGTTAATGGTACATTCCACCACTCAGGAGACCCAACATGACCGATATCACCGCAACGGTGCTTTATGAAGTGCGAGGCGCTGTAGCCCTCGTCACGCTCAACCGCCCGCAGGCTCTCAACAGCTTTACCCGTGAAATGCACCAATCCTTGTGGCGCGCATTCGATCAGGCCGAGGCCAACCCCGCAGTTCGTGCCTTGGTTTTGACCGGTGCCGGCCGTGGCTTTTGTGCCGGTCTCGATTTGTCAGAACTCGATTTCACGCCCGGCCCCGGTTTGTTGGAGAGGGCAGACCCCGGTCCAGTGATCAACGACGCCTTCAACCCCACCACGCGCCGCTTGCAGACGCTGCGCATGCCCGTCATCTGCGCGGTCAATGGCGTGGCCGCTGGCGCGGGTGCTTCAGTGGCCATGGCTTGCGACATCGCGATTGCAGCGCCCGCCGCCAGCTTTGTGCAGGCCTTCAGCAAAATCGGCTTGATCCCAGATGCGGGTGGCAGCTGGCTGTTGGTGGAGCGCCTGGGCCTGCCCCGCGCCATGGCGCTGGCCATGACCGGCGACAAACTCATGGCAGACAAGGCCAAGGAGTGGGGTTTGATTTGGGAGGTGGCCGACGACTGCGTCGCCGCCGCTTTGGCGTTGGCCGACAAACTGGCTGTGATGCCGACCAAGGCGCTGGTCGCCACGCGCCATCTGCTGCGCGACGCGGGTACCCGCTCGCTGGACGCGCACCTGAACGTGGAGCGTGACACGCAATCGGCGCTGGGCAAAACGCACGACTACATGGAAGGCGTGAACGCCTTCCTGCAAAGCGCGCACCGCAATTCAAAGGCGAATGATGAGCGATCCGAAAACCATTGCCCGCCAAGTGGGCGAGACCATGTTTGCCGTGGACGTGGCCTCCAAAGACACCATGGGCATGGCGCTGCTGGTTTGCGAGCCCGGCCGCGCTGTGATGCGCATGACCGTGAAAGCACTGCACCTGAATGGCCACCAAATTTGCCACGGCGGCTTCATCTTTACTTTGGCCGATTCAACCTTTGCCTTTGCCTGCAACAGCTACAACAAAAATGCGGTGGCTGCGGGCTGCAGCATCGAGTTTTTGAAACCCGGCAAGCTGGGCGATGTGCTGACTTGCGAAGGCATTGAGCAGACCCTGAGCGGACGCCACGGCATCTACGACATGAAGGTCACCAACCAGCATGGTGAAGTGATCGCGATGTTCCGTGGCAAAAGCGCACAGATCCCGGGCACCGTCATCCCCGAATAAGTCTATGAATTGGGGGACAGGTCTTCAGCCCTGTCCCCCGCTGATCAAGTGGAGATTTGAATGAGTCAAAAAGCCTTCCCCCTGGAACCAATTGAAAAGGCCAGCATCGACGAGCTGCGCAGTCTGCAGCTCAAGCGCTTGCAGCAAACCCTGCAGCACGCTTATGCCAATTCGCCGGTGTACCGTGCCAAGTTTGATGCCGCAGGCGTGCACCCGGACGATTGCAAAACACTGGCCGATATTGCCAAGTTCCCCTTCACCACCAAGTCGGACTTGCGTGACAGCTACCCCTTTGGCATGTTCGCCGTGCCGCGCGAGCAATGCGCCCGCATCCACGCATCGAGTGGCACCACGGGCAAGCCTACGGTGGTGGGCTACACGCTCAAGGACATCGACACTTGGTCCACCGTGGTGGCCCGCAGCATCCGCGCAGGCGGTGCCAAGCCAGGCGACATGGTGCATGTGAGCTATGGATACGGCCTGTTCACCGGCGGCATGGGTGCGCACTACGGCGCTGAAAAACTGGGCCTCACCGTGGTGCCTTTTGGCGGCGGTCAGACCGAACGCCAGGTTCAGCTGATCCAGGATTTCCAGTCCAACATCATCATGGTCACGCCCAGCTACATGCTGGCGATTGCCGACGAGTTTGAGCGCCAGGGCATCGACCCCAAGAGCAGCTCGCTGCGCATCGGCATTTTTGGTGCCGAGCCTTGGACCAATGACATGCGCGCTGCCATCGAAAAACGCATGGCCATCGACGCGGTCGACATTTACGGCCTGTCTGAAGTGATGGGCCCCGGCGTGGCCAGCGAGTGCATCGAAACCAAAGACGGCCCCACCATCTGGGGAAGACCATTTCTACCCCGAGATCA
>JACDQO010000418.1 GCA_015657605.1 Limnohabitans sp.
AATGAAGGCCTTCGCCGCGCACCGGGTCGATGGCAAAAAGCCGATGTCGGCCTCGTCGGCGCGCACGCACTGCACCGATGCGTCGGCCTTTTGGAACACGCGCCATTCAATGTCCAAGCCCAGCTGGGCTGCCAGTTTGCGCGACAGGTCGGCCGAGATGCCCGAGGGCTCACCCGCCGCATCGAGCCCAGCCAACACCGGGTTGCCCAGGTTGATGGCCACGCGCAAAACGCCGTGGGGTGCAATGAGGGATGCCAAAGGCGATGCGGATGGATGGCTCATGGAAATCTTTGCAAATGGCGGGTTCAACGATGACATTCTAAAAAACCAAGCCGTGCAAGTGGCTGACAAGCGGCGGTCAGATCGGTGCTTTAACCCAAGACCTTCAGCACTTCGCCCAAGTCGCGGCCTGTGTGTTGCGGTGCCGGGCCAATGGCCTCGGGCGGCAGGCCCTGGCGGTTGATCCACAGTGTGTTGAAGCCAAACCAGGTAGCGCCCAGCGCGTCCCAAGCGTTGCTCGAGACAAACAGCACTTCGGTGGGTGCAATGCCAAAGTGGTCTTGCACCAGTTGGTAGCTGGTGGGCGTGGTCTTGAACTGGCGCACGCTGTCCACCGACAGGACCGCATCGAGCAGCTCGCTCATGCCCGCACTGTGCACGGCCGACTGCAGCATCTCGGGGCTGCCGTTCGACAAAATCGCTGTGGCCACGCTGCGCTGACGCAGTGCCTGCAGCACGCCCAGGTTTTCCGGGAAGGCCGTGAGCTCGGCGTATTGCGCCATCAGTGCGTCTTCATTTGCGTGGGTGTGCACCAAGCCCAAACGCGCCAGCGCATACAGCAGCGATGCGCGCGTGATGTCCCAAAAAGATTGGTAGTGCTTGCTGCCCTTTGGATCGGGGTCACTCAGCGAAATCAGGCGCGTGTACTCGATCTGTTTGTCGCGCCACAGCACCGACAGCGCCGCGCCCTGGCCGGGGTACAGCTTTTCGGCCAAAGCGCCAATTGAATACACATCGAACAGCGTGCCGTAGGCGTCGAACACCACCACTCGGATGTTGGGGTTCGTCATGCCAGATGCCCGGTTTTCACCAAGATCAAACAACCTTCGCGGCTAAACGGTTGGTGCTGGCTCATGTGCGGGCTGCGCAGCCAGCTGCCTGCGGGGTAGTCGCCGTGCTCGTCCGAGAACACGCCTTCGACCACCAAGATCTCTTCGCCGCCCCAATGCCGGTGCGGGTTGAAAAACGTCTGCGGTGCCCAGCGCACCAGTGCGGTGTTTTGGGTCTCGAAGGTGTTCAGCGGCAAGACCTTCAAGCCCTCCACCATGCCCTGACGCCACTCGCTGCGGTGTGTGTCGATGACCACGCGTTCGTTGTCGCGTGGGTCCAGGTGGCGCAGCTTCACAAACAGGGTGCAGCCTTCGGGTGAAGACGGCGCGTGTGCGCTGCCCACTGGGTTCTTGATGTAAGTGCCGGGGCCGTAGATGCCGTGCTCGTCGTGCAGCGTGCCTTCGAGCACCAAATTTCTTCGCCCCCGCCGTGGGTGTGGCTGGCAAAGGCCGAGCCGGGCGCATAACGCACGATGGAGGTGGCACGCGCCACTTCGCCCCCGTCGCGCTCGAGCATGCGACGCGACACGCCGGATGAGGGGGAGTCCACCCAATCCAGCGAGGGGCTGTGCACGATGCAGCGCTGGGTCAGGTCCGCGTTCAGTGTGATGGTGTGGGTGAGGTGTTCGGTGGTCATGTCCTTGGAGCCGCTCAGGTTTTCAGCAGCACCGGCTCGATCGCCTCACCTTGCGCGGTGATGCGGCCGATGACGGCGGTGTGCGGGTAGCCTGCAGCTTTGAGCGCCTGCACGCAGGCAGCAGCTTGCGCTGCGGGCACGCTGGCCAGCAGGCCACCTGCGGTCTGTGGGTCAAACAGCAATGGGTAGCGCGGGTCGCCCACAAATTCGTCGGCGTTGCGCAGGCGCGGCGCAGGCGCACATTGGCCGGCTGCAAAGAGCTGACGATGCCGGCCTGAACGCAGTCCACCGCGCCGTCGAGCAGCGGCAGGGTGCTCATGTTCAGCTCGGCATCCACATTTGAAGGGCGCGTCATTTCTACCAGGTGGCCCAGCAGGCCAAAGCCGGTCAGGTCGGTGCAGGCGGTGGCGCCGTGCGCGCGCAAAATGGCGGCGCCCGATTGGTTGGAGAGCACCATCGACTTGAGCGCCGCATCGATCCAGCGGCCCTTGGCGGCGTAGCGGGCATGCGCGGCAAACAAGGTGCCGGTGCCAATCGGCTTGGTCAGCAGCAGCACATCGCCCGGCTGCATGCCGCCTTTGCGCATCACGCTGTCCATCTTTTCGTCGATCAGTCCATTGATGGCAAAGCCCAAGGCCAGCTCGGCGCCCTCGCCCGTGTGCCCGCCCACCAAGGCGCAGCCCGCGGCGTTCAGCACCTCGATCGCACCGCCCATCATTTGGGTCAGCAGGTCTTCCACCTTGCTTTCCAGGCCCGGCGGCACGGTGACCACGGCGGTGGCGGTTTGCGGCTCGCCCCCCATCGCAAAGATATCGCCCAGCGCGTGGTTGGCCGCCACCTTGCCAAACAAATAGGGGTCGTCGATGAACGCTCGGAAAAAGTCGACCGTTTGCACCACAGCCATACCCGGCGGCATGCGCACCACGGCAGCGTCGTCCGGCGAATGCAGGCCAATCAGCACATCTGGCCGCTCCACGGGCTGCAAGCTGCCCAAAGCGCGGGACAAGATGTTGGCGCCGACTTTGGCGCCACAGCCTCCGCAGCGCATGGCGATGGCCGAGATGGCTTGCAGCGACTCTTCCGACGTCAAGCTCAAGCGCGTGGTGGGCGCTTTGCCCCGGGCCTGAATGTCTTTGAGCATTTGGCCCAGGGTGTTCATGGCTTGTCGCACATGGGCCAAGGGCGAGGGGTGGCCCGCGTTGTCCATGGCGGGCAATTGGTTGAAGCGCCGCATGAAGTCCCGGTCGATCCGGTCTTTCCAGCGCCAAACCCAATCTCCCCCAAACCCCAAAGAACCGCGTGAGCCCACGGCATAACGGTTACCGGTCGAAATCAAGGCCAGCCAGTGGCGTTGTGGCGTGTAGGCCAATAACTTTTGCCCACGCAAAGTGCGTCGCAAATTGGTGGCCAGGGGTTTGGCCATGCGCACCGCAAAAACCCCGGCTTTTTCGAGGGGGCGATCCACAAAAGAAGCCACATCCCCCGCGGCAAAGACCAAAGGATCGTTCAGGCTCTGCAGTTGAGGATGGACCAGGATGAAGCCTTGGGCATCCAAGGCCAGGCCCGTGCTTTGCAGCCAAGCAGGGCCACCCGCCTGCGTGACCCACATGGTTTCATCGGCGTCAAAGGTGCGGCCGTCACGGGTGTGCAGGCAACCGGGCGAGACTTGCACCACCTCGGCATGGGGGTGCACCTCCACGTTGCGCTCTTGCAGCACCTGCACAAACCGTGCACGCACGCCCGGGTTGTGCGTGGGCAAGATGGTCTCGCCCGACGTCAACAGCACAAATTTCAGGTCTTCGGGGTTGCGCCCCAGGGCCTTGAGTTCAAGGCGCAGTCGGTATTGCATCGACAGCACCAGTTCCACGCCCCCAGCGCCGCCGCCCACCACCGCGATCGTCATGCGGCCCCGGTGTGATGGCCACTGACGCGCCTTGTCCAGCAGGGCCAACCAGCGTTGGTTGAACTGTGCAATCGGCTTGACCGGTGTGGCCAGCGCTTGCGCGCCCTCGATGTTTTGCACTTTCGGGGTCGAACCGGTGTTGATGGACAACAGGTCGTAAGCCACAGGCGGGCGGTTGGCACAGATCACCCGTTGATTTTGGCGGTCGATGCCCACCACCGCATCCCGGTAAAAACGGGCACCCGCAAAGGCACACAAGCGGCCCAGGTCGATGTGGACTTCGTCAAAGCTGTAATGCCCCGAGATGTACCCCGGCAACATGCCCGAGTAAGGCGTGTCGATGTCGGTGCAGATCAAGGTGAGGCGAACCCCTGGCTCAGGCTGCATGGCGAACATGCGCAGCACGCCCACATGGCTGTGGCCGCCGCCAACCAACACCAAGTCGCGCAGCACGGGTTGAGGGGTAGATTGCATTCTCAGAGGGTCCAGGGTTTGACTTGCACCCACAGGTGCCCGGCTGCTGGGTTCACAGCCACCGCCCAAGTGTGCCACCAGATTGAACAGGGGAAAGTGTCACCTTTTGATCTGATGTAACGTATTGAATTCAGAATCAAGCCATTTTGACCAGGAACCCCCTTCCATGCACCCCACGTACCCGCTTTTGAAGGCCACCGACTTTCCGCCGATTCGCCGCAAAACCCTGGACACCTTGCAGGTCAACCTGGGCTACAAATGCAACCAAAGTTGTTTGCATTGCCATGTGGGGGCCGGCCCTAACCGGACGGAAATGATGGACGCGGCCACCATCGATGCGGTGCTGGCGGTGTTGGCGCGCCGAAACATCCAGACGCTGGACCTGACCGGCGGTGCACCCGAACTCAACGAGGGTTTTCGGTCTTTGGTGGTGCGTGCGCGGGCTTTGGGTGTGCGCGTCATTGACCGCTGCAACCTGACCATCCTGAGTGAACCCGGCCAAGAGGGTTTGGCCGAATTTTTAGCTGCGAATCAAGTCGAAGTCACAGCGTCTTTGCCGTGTTATTCACCCGCCAATGTGGACCGCCAACGGGGTGATGGTGTGTTTGACCGCAGCATTGCCGGTTTGCAGCAACTCAATGCCTTGGGCTATGGCCAAGCCTTGCACCCCGAGTTGGTTTTGAACCTGGTCTACAACCCCCAAGGGCCCTCTTTGCCGCCGCCGCAAGAGGCCTTGGAAGCAGACTACAAGCGCGAGCTGCTGGCGCATTTCGGCATCCGGTTCAACCACCTGTTTGCCTTGACCAACATGCCGGTGCAGCGCTTTGGCAGCACCTTGGTCAGCAAAGGTCAATTTGCCACTTACATGCAGTTGTTGCGCAGCGCTTACCGTGCCGACAACCTGGACACGGTGATGTGCCGAACCCTCATCAGTGTGGATTGGCAAGGCCAGTTGTACGACTGCGACTTCAACC
>JACDQO010000419.1 GCA_015657605.1 Limnohabitans sp.
CCCGTTTTTGTTGATCAACGGTAACCAACGTTATTTGTTTGATACCGGCTTTGCCGACAACGGCCCACCCACCACGGGCAAGTTGCTGGGCAACCTGGCCGCTGCAGGTTTCAAGCCTGAAGACATCAACAACGTGGTGCTCAGTCACTTTCATGGCGACCACATCAATGGCTTGCGCTTTAAAAACGGCAACTTGGTTTACCCCAACGCCCGCGTGCATGTGCCCGCACCTGAGCATGCATTCTGGACAGACGAAGCCCGCATCGCAGCCGCGCCAGCGCAGATGCAAGGCGCCTTTGGGGCCGTCAAGCGTGCCTTGACGGGCTTGACAGCCGACCAATTGGTCAAGTTTGAGCCGGGCAGCAGCTTGGCCCCGGGTCTTCAGTCAGTGGCTGCTTTTGGCCACACCCCCGGTCACACTTTGTTCACAGCGCGCTCTGAAGGCCAGTCGTTTGCCTATGTGGCCGACATCACCAACGTGCCGTCCTTGTTTGCACGCAATCCCGATTGGGCTGTGCTGTTTGACATGAACCCTGAGATGGCCCGCCAAAGCCGACGCCGCATCTTTGACATGCTGGTCAAAGAAAAAATGATGGCCGGTGGTTTCCACTTCCCATTCCCGGCCTTTGGTTCCATCACGCCCTCGGGCAATGGTTACCAGTTTGTTCCGGTGGCCTGAGTGCATCGCTGCAGCTGCAGCCCCCCAAAGCCCGCGCCCAACAGCGCGGGCTTTTTTGTGTCCGTTTTGGACAGTCCCTTATACGGCGCGTGGTTAAGATCTTTTGTGTGTACCGCGAGCCAGAGCCCAAGTCGCTTGCGGCATCCCAGTATCTTTGGAGAACTCGACATGCAATTGACCAGCTTGGGCAAAAGCCCCTTGAAAGTGTCCCGTCTGTGCTTGGGCACCATGATGTTCGGTGACCAAACGCCGCTGGAGGATGCGCGCGCCATCGTGGCCGATGCGCACGAAAAAGGCTGCAACTTCATCGACACCGCTGACGTCGTACACCCGGGGCAAGTCCGAGGAGATGGTGGGTCAAATCCTCAAGGGTCAACGCCAGCACTGGGTTTTGGCCAGCAAGGTCGGTAACCCGATGTCGGAACTTCCCAACCAGCAAGGCTATTCGCGCACTTGGATGCTGCGTGCCTGCGAAGACAGCTTGCGCCGCTTGGACACCGATCATTTGGACATTTATTACCTGCACCGCGACTACAACGGCATGAACCTGGAAGAGCCTTTGCGGGCCATCGAGGCTTTGCTGCGCGACGGCAAGATTCGTTACTGGGGTGTCTCGAACTTCAGGGGCTGGCGCATCGCCGAGATGGTGAACATGGCACGCCAGATGAACATGCCTGGCCCCGTGGTGTGCCAGCCTTATTACAACCTGCTCAACCGCTTGCCCGAGGTGGAAGTTTTGGAAGCTTGCGGGCATTACGGCTTGGGCGTGGTGCCCTACAGCCCGATTGCGCGCGGGGTGCTCACGGGCAAATATGCGCCGGGCCAGACGCCTGAAGAGGGCAGCCGAGTCGCCCGGGGTGACAAACGCATTTTGGAGACAGAGTTCCGCGAAGAGTCCCTGAAAGTGGCCCAGGTTTTGTTGCAGCATTGCCAGAGCAAAGGCGTGTCTTTGGCCCACTTTGCAACGGCTTGGGTGCTGGCCAACCGCCATGTGAGCGCCGTCATTGCGGGCCCGCGCACGCTGGCCCAGTGGCAAGACTACGCTGGGGCGCTGCAGGTGCAGATCACAGCCGAAGACGAAGCTTTGGTCAACAGCCTGGTGGCTCCGGGCCATCCGTCCACGCCGGGTTACAACGACCCTTCGTACCCCTTGAATGGGCGCTGAAATCCGCGTATTTGTTTCTGTGGGTGTTGAAGCATATGCCTGAACAAAAGTGGCTGAGATTCAAGGTTTGGCCTTCGCGCACAATCCATGTATGACAAGTCATGAGCACAAACAGGTGCTGATCGCAGGCGGCGGCATTGGCGGCCTCGCCGCTGCCGTTGCATGCGCGCAGCAAGGTGTGCCCGTGCAGTTGCTGGAGCGCGCACCGCAGCTGAGCGAGGTGGGTGCGGGCATCCAGATCGGACCCAATGTGACACGCATCTTGCAGTCTAGGGGATTGGGTGACGCGCTGGCAAAGGTGGCGGCTTTCCCTGATCAGTTGCAAGCGCGTGATGCCCAACCGCCAGGTGTTGGGCACGCTGACTTTGGGCGCGCAGGCGCAGGCACGTTATGGCGCGCCTTACGCCACCATCCACCGGGCCGATTTGCAAAGTCTGTTGCACGCCGCCGCATTGGCCGCAGGCGTGCAAGTGCGTTTGGCCAACGGTGCATGGCTGGCGCGAGACTGCTGACGGTGTGGAAGTACGCACCGCCGATGGCACCAGCGTAAAAGCCGATGCACTGATCGGTGCCGATGGTGTGTGGAGCGCGGTGCGCCAGCAGTTGCTGGGCGATGCCCCAGCGCGCTTTACCGGGCACCTGGCGTATCGGGCGCTCGTGGCACAGGCCGATTTGCCCGCTCACTTGCGCAGCGACCAAGTCACCGTGTGGATGGGGCCGCGACTGCATGTGGTGCATTACCCGGTGCGCAGCGGGCAGTGGCTTAATTTGGTGGCCATCGTGCACGGCAGCAAGCCAGACCAAGCCCAAGAATGGGATCAGGCCGGGCACACCCAGGCACTTATGCAGGCCATGGGCGCGGTAGGTCGTGATTTGCACGAGCGTTTGGCATCGGTGCCCGATTGGCGACGGTGGGCGTTGCACGATCGTGCGCCGATGGCCGGGCCACACGAAATGGTGCAAGGCCGTGTGGCCTTGCTCGGTGATGCTGCGCACCCGATGCGCCCCTATCTGGCCCAAGGCGCGGGTATGGCCATCGAAGACGCACAAGCCTTTGCGCAGAGTCTGAGCGCGGGTGACGCGACGGTGGCCGAGCAGCTGCAGACGTACGCCGAGCAACGCTGGGCGCGCAACGCCCGCGTGCAAGCGCGGGCCATCCGCAATGGCCGCATCTTTCACGCGACGGGCCCTGTGGCTTGGGGGCGCAACTTGTCAATGCGCCTGTTGGGCGAGCGCGTGATGGATGTGCCTTGGTTGTACAGCGGTGGGCCAATTGCGGGCAGTCCATCAACTTTCAGGGACTTTTCTTCATGACACCACGTCCATCCAAGCCATTCACCATGGCCCTCGTGCGGGCTGCCGCCATGAGCGCGGCGCTGGCCAGCGCATGGCTCGTCCCCTCAGCTTGGGCGCAAAGCACCGATTTGTCTGCTTGTATGGCCGAGCTGCGTCCGGCTGCTCGCACGGGCAAGGTGAGCGACGCCACTTGGACGCGGCACACGGCGGGCTTGCAAGCTGACTTCAGCGTGATCGAAAAGCTGAACTTTCAGCCGGAGTTTCGGATGCCCATTTGGGATTACATGTCGGCGCTGGTGGACGAAGAACGCTTGAGCGATGGCGCGGCCCGTTTGACGCAGAATCGCCAGGCGCTGGTACGTGCCGAAGATCGATTTGGCGTGGACCCGGCCACGGTGGTGGCGGTCTGGGGTGTGGAGAGCAATTTTGGACAGACCTTTGGCAAATACCCTTTGGTGCAAGCACTGGGCACGCTGTCGTGTCACGGTCGGCGTCAAAGTTTTTTCCGGGGTGAATTTTTTGCGGCGCTGCGCATATTGCAAGCCGGACACATCGCACCCGAGCGCTTCGTGGGCTCTTGGGCGGGTGCCTTTGGCCACACCCAGTTCATGCCCACCACGTTTGAACGTTTGGCGGTGGATTTTGACGGGGATGGCCGCGCCGACCTGATGGACAGCAGCGTGGACGCGCTGGGCTCAACCGCCAACTTTTTGTCCCGAGCAGGCTGGCAGCGCGGCCTGCCTTGGGGCATCGAGGTGAAGTTGCCTGCAGGCATCTCTTTGGCCGGAGAAGGCCGACGCAGCAAGCGCCCAGTGTCTGAATGGACAGCCCGTGGCGTGCGCCGCATCGATGGCGCTGCCTTGCCAGAAAGTTTAGGTTCAGTGGGCTTGCTTACGCTGGCGGGTGCCAACGGCCCGGCGTTTTTGGTGACGCGCAACTTTGATGCGCTTTACAGCTACAACGCAGCCGAAAGCTATGGCTTGGCCATTGCCCACTTGAGCGACCGCCTGCGCGGCGGTAGCCCATTTGCCACACCTTGGCCCACCGATGATGCTGGCCTGTCACGCGCTGAGCGGCGCGAATTGCAAGGCCTGTTGACCCTGCGCGGCCACGACATTGGCCCCATCGACGGGATGCTGGGCGACAAATCGCGCGAGGCGATCCGTGCCGAACAAAAGCGTCTTGGTATGGAGGTCAATGGCCGTGGTGGCCAAAAAATCCTGAAGGCTTTGCGTGGCGGCTGATGGCCTTGGGGGGCTGAGTTCACACCTTCAACGGCAAAGCCCTCTGTCTTTTGCCTGTCAAAGCAAAAAGCGCATTGCCTACTGCGGGTGCCAGCGGCGGTACCGCCGGTTCGCCCACGCCCGCCGGGTGGCGGGTGCTGGGCACGATGTGGGTGTCCACCACTGGGGTCTGACTGAGCGTGAGCATGGGGGCGTCCGAAAAGTTGCCTTGTTGCACCACGCCACCCACGATGTCGATTTGGCCGAACAGCGCGGCGCTCAAGGCATAGACCACGCTGCTTTGCATTTGCTGGGCCACGGTGTCGGGGTTGACCACGGTGCCGCAGTCGATGGCACACACCACGCGGTGCACGCGGATCTGGCCGTTGGCCAGGGACACTTCGGCCACTTGCGCCACGATGGAGCCAAAGGATTTGTGCAGCGCGATGCCCTGCGCACGGCCTGTGGGCAGGGGCTTGCCCCAGCCCGCTTTGTCGGCCGCCAGTTGCAGCACGGCAGCGTAACGCGGCGCGTCCTTGAGCCAGCCCAGGCGGAAGGCCAGTGGGTCTTGTTTTGTGGCCGTGGCCAGCTCGTCGATGAAGCTTTCAGAAAAGAAGGCGTTGTGCGAATGGCCGACCGAGCGCCAAAAGCCCACCGGCACGCCCGATTGGGTGGCCACATGGCTCATGTGTTGGCTGGCGAAACCGTAAGGCAAATCGAACAAGCCTTCGGAGGTGGTTTTGTCGGGCATGTCGATGGGGCCGGACAGCACGGGCACAGCACGCGCCATCCAGCGCGGAGAGATGGCGTCGCCAGCAGACTTGATGCGCAAGCTGCTGACTTGGCCTTTGTCATCGAGCGAGGCCTGGAACTTGGCCAGGTGCATGGGCCGGTAAAAGTCGTGCTTCATGTCTTCTTCGCGGGACCAGCTCAGCTGCACCGGCTGGCCCTCGCAGGCTATGGCCACTTGCACGGCCTGGCCGACAAAGTCGACTTCCAGGCGACGACCGAAACCACCGCCCAGTTGGGTGACGTGGACGGTGACTTGTGTCACGTCGACCTTGGCCACTTTGGCGGCCATGTCGCGTGCCATTTGCGGCACTTGTGTGGGCACCCAGATCTCCACCTTGCCGTCTTTGACTTGCGCGGTGCAGTTCATCGGCTCCAGAGTGGCATGGGCCAGATAGGGCGC
>JACDQO010000420.1 GCA_015657605.1 Limnohabitans sp.
CGCTAGTACCTGAAACTAGTGCGTCTACCAATTCCGCCATCTGGGCGCCTCAGGAATCAAAGGATTGTATATCAAAAAAAGTAGCGCCACCCAGCGGCTTGCTGGAAGAAATTGAAGGCAGTGTTCAAGGGCATCGGGATGGTCACGGGTTCTTGATCCGTGATTCGGGTGAGGGCGATATATACCTTTCGCCCAACGAGATGCGTGCTGTCCTGCACAAGGACCGTGTCAAGGTTCGCATCGTGCGCCAAGACCGTAAAGGTCGCCCTGAGGGCCGCATCGTCGAGATCATCGAGCGCCCCGAGCAGCCCATCATTGGGCGTTTGCTGCATGAGGGCGGCTTGTGGTTGGTGGCGCCGGAAGACAAGCGTTATGGCCAAGATGTGATGATTCCCAAAGGCGCTACCGGTTCGGCCAAGCCGGGTCAGGTGGTGGTGGTCGAATTGACCGAACCGCCCGCCTTGTTCGGACAGCCCGTGGGCCGCGTGAAAGAAGTGCTGGGGGAGATCGACGACCCAGGCATGGAGATAGAAATTGCGGTGCGCAAGTACAGCGTGCCGCACGAGTTCTCTGCAGGATGCCTGGAGCAAGCCAAGGGCTTGCCCGACAAGGTGTTGGCCAAGGACCGCAAGGACAGGGTGGATTTGCGCGATGTGCCTTTGGTCACGATCGATGGCGAAGACGCCCGCGATTTTGACGATGCGGTGTATTGCGAACCTGCCAAAGTGGGCCGTGGCAAGGGCTGGCGTTTGCTGGTGGCGATTGCCGACGTGAGCCACTATGTGCAAACCGGCAGCGACATCGACATCGACGCTTACGATCGCGCGACCAGTGTGTATTTCCCACGGCGCGTGATCCCCATGCTGCCCGAAAAGTTGTCAAACGGCCTGTGTTCATTGAACCCGGATGTGGACCGCTTGTGCATGGTGTGCGACATGCTGGTCAACGCCAAGGGTGATGTGCATGCCTACCAGTTCTACCCGGCAGTCATGCACAGCCATGCACGCTTTACTTACACCGAAGTCGCGGCCATTTTGGGGAATACGCGCGGACCAGAAGCGGCCAAGCGCAAGGCGCGTGTGACCGACCTGATGAACCTGCAGGATGTGTACAAGGCTTTGCTGGCCTCTCGAGCTGTGCGCGGTGCGGTGGATTTTGAAACCACCGAAACGCAAATCGTTTGTGATGAAAGTGGCCGCATTGAAAAGATCGTGCCGCGCGTGCGCAACGAAGCGCACCGTTTGATTGAAGAAGCCATGCTGGCGGCCAACGTCTGCAGCGCCGACTTTATCCAGCAGGGCAAGCACCCCGGATTGTTCCGGGTGCACGAAGGCCCCACGGCCGAGAAAAAAGACATCCTGCGCAACTACCTCAAGGCGCTGGGTTTGGGCATGGGCATCAGTGACGATCCGCACACCAGCGAGTTCCAGAAGATCGCGCTTGCGACCAAGGACCGACCGGACGCGCAACAGATCCACACCATGCTACTGCGCTCCATGCAGCAGGCCATTTACACCCCGGTGAACAGTGGTCACTTCGGCCTGGCCTATGAGGCCTACACCCACTTCACCAGCCCCATTCGGCGCTACCCGGATTTGCTGGTGCATCGGGTGATCAAAGCCATATTGATGGAGCGCAAATACACGCTGCCCAGCTTGCCCGTGCCCGGCGAGGCGCATGCCAAGCTGAGCAAGCGGCTGGAAAAAAGCCGTGCGGCCAAGGGCGACGCGCCCGAGTCGTCTGCACCTCGGGTGCGCATGTCGGCCGCCGACCAACGAGCTTGGGAGGCTGCGGGCTTGCACTGCAGCGCCAATGAGCGCCGCGCCGACGAAGCCAGCCGCGATGTGGAAGCTTGGCTGAAGTGCAAATACATGCGCGAGCACCTGGGCGAGGAGTACAGCGGCGTGGTGTCTGCGGCCACCAGCTTCGGCATCTTTGTGACCTTGGACACCTTGTATGTCGAGGGCTTGGTGCACATCACCGAGTTGGGCGGTGAGTATTTCCGCTTTGACGAGTTGCGCCAAGAGTTGCGCGGTGAGCGCACGGGCATCCGCTACGCCATTGGCAGCCGGGTGCAGGTGCAGGTCAGCAGGGTCGATTTGGATGGCCGCAAGATCGACTTCCGGCTGGTGACACCGGGCGAAGATCTGGTCCCCAGGGCCATGCGCGACAAAGGCGTGTCAGGGCCTGCTGAGGGTGGGCGTGACAAGAAGCGTGGCGCTCAAGATCGCCG
>JACDQO010000421.1 GCA_015657605.1 Limnohabitans sp.
CCCAGGCTCTTGGACATCTTTTCGTTGTCCACGTTGATGAAGCCGTTGTGCATCCAAAAGCGCGCCAGAGGCTGGCCATTGGCGCCTTCGCTTTGGGCGATCTCGTTTTCGTGGTGCGGAAACTGCAGGTCAGCCCCGCCACCGTGGATGTCAAAGGTCTGGCCCAGCAACTCGCAGGCCATGGCCGAGCACTCGATGTGCCAGCCAGGACGGCCGGTGCCAAAGGGGCTGGCCCATTTGACGTCTTCGGGCTCGGTGGGTTTGGCGCTCTTCCAGAGCACAAAGTCCAGCGGGTCTTGCTTGTCTGTTTCTACGGCCACACGCTCACCGGCATTCAGCTCGTCCAGCGACTTGCCGGACAACTTGCCGTAACCGGGAAACTTGCGCACCGAATAGTTCACGTCGCCATTGCCAGCGCGGTAGGCCAAGCCTTTTTGCTCCAGCGTGCCGATCATGCTGAGCATCTGTGGCACGTAATCGGTGGCCCGGGGCTCGTGCTGGGGGCGCTCAATGCCCAGGGCGTCGGCGTCCTGATGCAAGGCATCGATCATGCGATCGGTCAAGCCGCGGATGGTTTCGCCGTTTTCCAAGGCGCGTTTGATGATCTTGTCGTCGATGTCGGTCACGTTGCGAACATAGGTGACCTTGTAGCCGCTGGCCTTGAGCCAACGTTGCACCACGTCAAACGCAATCATCGACCGGGCATGGCCCAGATGACACAGGTCATAGACGGTCATGCCACAGACGTACATGCGCACATGACCCGGATCTGCCGGTGAAAACTCGGAGACAGCACGGCTGAGCGTGTTGAAAATGCGCAAACTCATGAATGAAAATTGAAATGGCGGTCAAAAAATCCGCAAAGGTCTAAGACTGCCCCAAATGGCGTCTGTGGTGTGAGCGCCAATGGCCCTGGTCAAACCAACCCAACGGGGACTGACCAGGGTCTTGGGCACCCCAAAAAGAGAAAGTGCTCCGCTACAATGGCCGCTCAGTATATCCCCGTACCTTGGCGTTTGAAGGTCTATTTGGGTCAGGTTTTGCCACCTTGACATCGGGGCACACACCCACCACTTTTTCGGGCTCGCATGCGAAATTGGCTGACCTTGATGGCTTGTTGCACCCTCTTGACTTTGAGCAGCGGCGCCCGGGCAGACATCTACACCGAAGTCAATGCCTTGGTTCAAAGCGGTCAGTGGCAGCCTGCGCAAGCACTGGCAGAGTCCCGCCTCAAAACCACCCCCACCGACCCTCAAATGCGGCTTTTGCTCAGCCACATCCAAACCGGACAGGGGCAAACCGAGGCCGCCATGGACACCTTGCGCGCTTTGACCCTGTCTTTTCCTGAGCTGCCAGAGCCCCACAACAACTTGGCGGCATTGCTGGCACGCGCCAACCGGCATGAAGAGGCCTTGTTGTCATTGCAAGCGGCCGTTCGGGCGCGTCCGGATTACGCTTTGGCACTGGAAAACATGGGTGACCTGTATTTGGCCTTGGCCGCCCGCGCTTACGGACAAGCCCTGAACTTGACCCCCAACCTCAAACGCCTGCAAAACAAACAAGCGAACACCCAGCAGGTTCTGAAAGCGCCTTGAATTCGCCTTCTTTATCTTGTCCGATTTCCCCTACATGCCATGACCACACGTTTGAACTTCCCCCGCCGCTTGACCTGCTTGGTCTTGTTCTTCGGTTTGTTGGCACCCGCAGCGGTCTGGGCGCAAAACGCCAGCACACCCAAAGTGCGCATCAGCACCACCATGGGTGACATCGAAGCCGAGCTGTACGCCGACAAGGCCCCAAAAACCGTCGCCAATTTTGTGCAGTACGTGAACGACAAGCACTACGACGGCACGATTTTTCACCGCGTCATCCCTGGCTTCATGGTCCAAGGTGGCGGCTACGACGGGCAATACAGAGAAAAGAAAACCCGTGCACCCGTGTCGCACGAAGGCCGCCAAGCCCTGGCCGCAGGCCTGAAAACACCACGGGCACGCTGGCCATGGCCCGCACCAACGACCCGCAATCGGCCACGGCACAATTTTTCATCAACGTGGTGGACAACGCGTTTTTGGACCCCAGTTTTCAAAGCTTCGGCTACACCGTTTTTGGCAAAGTCACGTCCGGCATGGATGTGCTCCAAAAAATCCGCAACACGCCTACGGGCGCAGGCGGCCCCTTCCCGACCGATGTGCCCCGCACGCCGGTCGTCATTCAAACCATCACTTTATTGAAGTAACACCATGAGCAACCCACAAGTCGAACTGCACATCACCGGCTACGGCGTCATCACCCTCGAACTGGACGCTGAAAAAGCCCCCAAGTCGACTGAAAACTTTTTGGCCTATGTGAACAAGGGCCACTACAACAACACGATTTTTCACCGTGTGATCCCCGGCTTCATGGTCCAGGGCGGTGGCTTTGAGCCCGGCATGGGCCAAAAACCCACCGATGCCACCATCGAAAACGAAGCCAACAACGGCCTGAAAAACGACAAGTACACCGTGGCCATGGCCGAACCTCGGCGCCCCACTCGGCCACGGCCCAGTTCTTCATCAACTGTTCACAATGATTTCCTGAACCACACTGCGCCGTCCATGCAAGGCTGGGGCTATGCCGTCTTCGGCAAAGTGGTCAAGGGCACCGAAGTGGTGGACCAGATCGAGGGCGTCAAAACCGGCAACCGCGGCGGCCACGGTGACGTGCCCAAAGAAGACGTCGTGATCGAAAAAGCCATCGCCCTGTGATGGTGTGAGCCATGTCTGACCCGCGCACCACCGCGCCGATCTTCGGCAAGCTGACCGCGCCACAGGCATGGCAAACCGTGGACTTGATCTCGGACCTGCATTTGCAGGCCTCCGAGACCGCCACTTTTGAGGCCTGGCGGGATTTCATGGCCAACACCCCAGCAGACGCGGTGCTGATTTTGGGTGACTTGTTTGAAGTTTGGGTCGGCGAACGATGCCGTTGACCAAGA
>JACDQO010000422.1 GCA_015657605.1 Limnohabitans sp.
AAGGCGCAGGTGCCGCCCAGGCGCTGCATTTCAGAGATGACTTGCAGGGTGAGGGTGGTTTTGCCGGAAGACTCAGGGCCGTAGATCTCGATCACGCGGCCACGGGGCAGGCCGCCCACGCCCAAAGCGATGTCCAGGCCCAAAGAGCCGGTGGAGACCACCTGGATGTCAGCGATCACTTCGCCTTCGCCCAGTCGCATGATGGTGCCTTTGCCGAATTGCTTTTCAATCTGGGCCAGGGCGGCTTGCAGGGCTTTGGACTTTTCGCTGTTGTCGTCGCTCATGGGAATCTCCTTGAATATCAATGGGTTGGGGCACCGGGTTCAGCAGTGATGCGCTGTTTACTGGATGCGTGAACAGTACTGTAAACGAGCTGTATAAACCTGTAAACACTATTTTTGGTCAGTTTGCCTTATCATTTGTAACCATGATCCAAGCCCCCAATACAGCCCTTCAAGCATCCGAAAACAACCCTTCCGACAGGCCGGTCACCGAGGACGACCGCTGGCGGCAAACCCATTTAGGCCGCTTGCTGGGCCATGCCATGCGGCGCTTTGACGAACGCGTGCTGCACCTGATGGCGGGCAACGAAGGGGTGCCCTTGGCCTTGGCCAACTTGGCCTCGCGTGACCAAATCAGCGCGGCGCATGTGCACATCACCCGGCATTTGGGCCTGAAAGGCTCGCGCTTGACCGATTTGGCCCGCGCAGCGGGCATGAGCAAGCAGGCCATGGGCGATCTGGTGGACCAATGCACGGCCTGGGGTTTGGTGCAACGCGAGCCAGACCCTTTGGATGCGCGCGCCCGGCGCGTGGTGTTCACGCCGGTGGGCCTGGCCTGGTTGCAAGCTTTCAAAGACGCGGTGGCCCAGGCCGAGGCCGAGTTCCGCGAAGCGGTGGGCAAAGACGTGGCCACGGTGGTGGCTTTGGGCTTGGAAGCCTATGCCCATTGATGGGGCCTCAGCATTCAGCACCGTGCAAGGCACCAAGCTGACACTAGAATCAGACAGCCCAGAGACGACCAAGGGCCGCAGCCACAACAACAGGAGACAGCCATGCGCATTCTGATAGCCGAAGACGATCAAGTGCTTGCGGACGGTTTGTTGCGCACTTTGCGCAGCGCAGGCGCCGCAGTGGACCACGTGGCCAGTGGCACCGAGGCCGATGCGGCCTTGATGACCAACAGCGAATTCGATTTGCTGATCTTGGATCTGGGGCTGCCCAAAATGCATGGTCTGGAGGTGCTCAAGTGCTTGCGCTCTCGGGGTTCCGTCTTGCCCGTGTTGATCCTCACGGCCGCAGACAGTGTGGAAGAACGCGTCAAAGGCCTGGATTACGGCGCGGACGATTACATGGCCAAGCCATTCAGCTTGCAAGAGCTCGAAGCCCGCGTGCGCGCCCTCACCCGGCGGGGCATGGGCGGTGCCACATCGCAAATCAAACACGGCCCCTTGGTGTATGACCAATCTGGCCGCGTGGCCACCATCGACGGCAAAATGGTCGAGTTGTCGGCCCGAGAGCTGGGCTTGCTCGAAGTCTTGTTGCAGCGCGCAGGCCGCTTGGTGAGCAAAGACCAGTTGGTGGAGCGCTTGTGCGAATGGGGCGAAGAGGTCAGCAACAACGCGAT
>JACDQO010000423.1 GCA_015657605.1 Limnohabitans sp.
GGTCAGCCGAGTGATTCAGCCCGAACTGCCCACCGACCCGATTGAACAGGTGGAAATCGAAGCGGTTTTTTCCAAGGCCACGCAGGTCATTGCTTGGCGCGATCTGCAGGATGAAACGGTTTGGCGGCAGGGTTGGGTTTGATGGCGGGTACAACCCGACACTAGGTGGTGGGGGTAGAGACGCTGGTCTTGTCGTGAATCAGTGCTTGTTCAGGTGCCGACGCGAAAAGAATAAGGGGACAGCGAAGATAAGCCCCGTTGCTGAATTGAGCAGCACATTACCCCAGACACCATGAGCGATTGAAAACGCCGTGTCGATGACGAACCAACCAGCCAATGGCATCGCAATCATGTTCCATGCCTGCAGCCGACCCTCGAGGAACGGGCCCCTGGCCAACATGATGATGCAGATCATCCAGCCAGCCATCACGGCACCAATGATGCCGTTGGCAAACCAGATGTAGCCCTGCACCGAGTGGGGCACTTCAACTGGGCTGGAAAACTGGTTGTAGTAAACCTGGTTGAAGATGGATTCCCCAAGGCGGGGTGCAACCAGCAAGGTCAAACTCAGGACGATGACGACTGTCGCCGCACCTTGGATGAGGCGTGACCAGAGAAGCAGCGCCGGGTCGCTTTTTGTATCCAGATCGTTTTGCGTCATCTTCATGCAGACTGAAGTTTAAGTGTCTTGATGCCCGATAGAGCCTTGTAAAAATATATTGGTATTAATTGTATTGACAATTTTGCCCTCACCACATTAGCTACTGAGATGTCATATGGTTGGGTTGTAACAAATGGTTTAGAAATAATGCCAATATTGCTTTAGTGAATCCTTCTGGGGACTCAAAACCCTTACCTTCCAAATCAGTACCTATAACAGATGAAGTTAAGCAACTCTTAGATGACCTGCAAGACGACAGCGTTTGGCGGCAGGGTTGGGTTTGAAGAAACTCAGCGCTCCTGTGCTTTTAAAGAGCGGCTCCACCTTATAGTTGTCAGTTTAAGCACGCAACACTTTGACACCGGCTTTGAGTCCGTTGGAACCTTCTACACCGTTGATGTCTATGGCCACATGCCAATGCCCAAATGTCGGTACGGTCAATCGGATGGGTGACTCACGCGCAAGTCCGCCGGTATAAATGTGTTTCATGCCATTTTTGTAGTCATTGAAGTTGTTGGTGTCCATCAGTCGCACATTGGCGACTGAAGAGATGGTGACCTCCACCACATCACCTGCTTGTCGTAAACCGACATCCGTATGGAGAAATTTCATGGCATTTTCTCAATCAAATGTGGCGTGAACTGCAAAACGATGCGCTCTGGCCACAGGGAAGGTTGATGGGTCTCAGCCGGGCTCAATGCAACTTCACTGTTGGGTTGGTTTGTTTGGTGATCATGCGCGACAGGGTAAAGAGGGTGGTTTTGAGGACGCCGTGAATGGCGAGTTCGTGCAGTTTGTACAAAGACATGTACATCAGCTTGGCGAAGTATCCCTCGATCATCAGACTCTTGCCGATCAAGCCGCCCATCATGTTGCCCACCGTGCTGAACTTGCCCAGCGACACCAGTGAGCCAAAGTCTCTGTAACGGTAAGGCTTAAGTGGCTTGTTGGCCATGCGGCGTTGAATTTGCTGCCACATGTGGGTGGCCTGCTGGTGCGCTGCTTGCGCACGCGGCGGCACAATGCCAGCCCGGCCCCCATCGGCATCCGAGCAGGGGCAAGCTGCGCAATCACCCAAAGCAAAAATATCGGGGTCGCGTGTGGTTTGAAGCGTGTCATGAACCACCAACTGGTTGATCCGGTTGGTTTCCAGCCCGCCAAAATCTTTCAAGAAATCAGGCGCTTTCACGCCAGCGGCCCACACCACCAGTTCTGACTCGATCTCGCGGCCATCGGCCAAGCGAATGCCCGTGGGCATGACCTCCATCACTTTGGAACTGGTGAGCACCTGAACGCCCAGGCGCGAGAGAAGTTGCTCAGTGGCTTGCGACAAACGGGGAACCAAGGCCGGCAAAATGCGGTCGGCCGCCTCAATCAAGCTGACTTTGATGTCTTTGTCCACATCGATGCGGTCCAGGCCAAAAGCCACCACCTCGCGTGTGGTGCGATGCAACTCCGCAGCCAACTCCACCCCCGTGGCGCCCGCGCCGATGATGGCCACATGCAATTGGCGTTTGTGAATGACTCCAGCCTGGTTGTGCGCGCGGATACAAGCGTTGACCATCCTAGAGTGAAACGACTTGGCATCATGCTGCGTTTCAAGCTTCAACGCGTGCTCTTTGACGCCCTGAGTGCCGAAGTCATTGCTCAAGCTGCCAATGCAAATCACGAGCGTGTCGTAGTGGATGTATTGGGTGGGCGTCACAGCTCGGCCCTGCTCATCCACATAGGGTGCCAGCTCGATGCTTTTGTTGGCGCGGTCCAATCCCTTGAGCTCACCAATTCGAAAGGTGAAGTGATTCCAGTGGGCCTGTGCCATGTAATCGACTTCGTGGTCGCCCAAGTCCATGCTGCCAGAAGCAATTTCATGTAACTTAGGTTTCCAGATGTGGGTACGGTTCTTATCGACCAAGGTGATGAGCGCGCGCTTTCGTCGGCCGTAGGCATGTCCCAAGCGGGTCGCAAGTTCCAGACCGCCAGCGCCACCACCCACGATGACAATTTTGTGTTGTTTGCTCATTGAAATGCTCACGATCAGGTCGACCCGTTCGGCCCATGAAAAAACGCCATGAAACGCCGCTTCCCATGAACACACCAGATGGCATAGTCTGTATGAATTTGGATTTATGCGCAATGCAAACGCCAAATTTGCAGAATTTGGATGTCGGCGTGGGCTGCAGGATGGCAGCGTGTGACGGCTTGGTTAGATTTGAAATTATCCAGTGATAACATTCATCCGACTTGGAAACAGGAGCAAATCAATGAGCGTCAGTGCCGCAACTCTTGTACTCGCTGCCAGCATGGCGATTACCCTTCCCGCATTGGCCACCGAAAACTGCTCTCAATTGCCGGATGCATTGCAATCAACGCCAGTCAACCACATCCAACAAAACAGTGAACTGTTGAGCCTGGACAACAAGTTGGACTCTTATCTCAAACCTTGTCTTGCCCCAGTCACCGAACAAAACAAAAAAGCCATCTGTGCAAACGGAA
>JACDQO010000424.1 GCA_015657605.1 Limnohabitans sp.
ACTTCTCGGTACGCAGTTCACGCGTGACCGGGCCGAAGATTGCGGGTGCCGATAGGCTCCAACTTGGCGTTCAGCAACACAGCGGCGTTGCCATCGAATTTGATAAGGGAGCCATCGCCGCGGCGGATGCCCTTGGCAGTGCGAACCACCACAGCACTGTAAATCTCGCCTTTTTTGACGCGACCACGTGGAGCGGCTTCTTTGATGCTCACTTTGATGATGTCGCCAACACTTGCATAGCGACGCTTGGACCCGCCGAGCACCTTAATGCACAGCACGGACTTGGCGCCGGTGTTGTCGGCCACATCCAACCGAGATTCTGTCTGGATCATTTCTTTGTTCCCAACTTGTATTCTTTGTCTGCCAGCCCAATAGCCAACCAACAAGAATCAGTCTTGGACCCGTCATTCACGCTGCGAACCACTCGCTGCGCTTCAGATTGGGCAGATACTTACGCCTTTTGCAAAGCGAAGCCCACGATTATGCCAGCAAATAATCGGTGGCGCAACCACTTCGGCAAAAATTTTATAAAACTTGCGCTTTATTGGCCCTGAGCACTGGGGCGTGCCAATTGTGGCCCCACCAAAAGGCGTCCGCAGTTGGGTGCCAAGCAGCTGTTCATCGCCACAGGCACCAAATGGCTAACACCCAGTGACGTCCGCCAAAGCCGCCCATACAAACGGCGACAATCGCCGCATCTCAGCGTTCAACAGCCCCATCGGCGTCACCTTCGGAGTTCGCAAAGCATGACACACCCAGCACAGCACATGGCTTTCATCGGCGGCGGCAACATGGCCAGTCGCCATCATCGGCGGCCTGATTCGCCAAGGCATGAAGCCCGAACAATTTTCGGTTGTTGAACCTTACCCAGGCACAGCGGCCAAACTGCTCCAAGACTTCGGCATCACCGCTTTGACTGCCGCTGGCCCCGCTTTGGCACAGGCTGATTTGGTGGTCTGGGCGGTCAAGCCTCAGGTTTTCAGTGAAGCTGCTGCACCAGTGATGCCCCACACCCGAGGTGCACTGCACCTGTCGGTGGCTGCAGGCATCCGCACCGACAGCATTTGCCGCTGGGTGGGCACCGATCGCGTGGTGCGCTGCATGCCCAACACACCCGCCTTGGTGGGTCAGGGCATCACCGGGCTGTTTCCCTGCCCCTCGGTGACCGCCGCCGACAAAGCCTTGGTGGAGCAAGTCATGGCCACCACCGGGCAATTCGTGTGGGTCGATCAAGAAGCCAAGTTGGACGCGGTCACCGCCTTGTCTGGCTCCGGCCCAGCTTATGTGTTTTATTTCCTCGAAGCCATGACCGAAGCAGGCGTAGGCATGGGCCTGAGCGCCGAGCAGGCCTACCAACTGGCCGTGGCCACGTTTTCGGGCGCGGCCTCCTTGGCAGCGGCTTCGACGGAGTCTCCTGAGGTCCTGCGCCAGCGCGTCACCTCCAAAGGCGGCACCACCTACGCAGCCCTCACCGCCATGGAGGCCTCTGGCATGAAAGCCTCGTTTGTGAAGGCCATGCAGGCTGCCGAAGCGCGTGCGCGTGAACTGGGCGACGAATTCGGCAAGGCCTGAGCCATCCTCTGCCCATCTGCACCCTCCGATGGCTGCGCAGGGCTAGATAGATGAAAGCGCGATGCCCGCGAACACACTGAACCCTAGCCAATGGTTGAGCCGGAAGGCTTTGAAGCAACCCTCACGGGTGCGGCCCCGGATCAAGGCGAAATGCCAGCCCACCTGCAAGGCGGCACCCAGCAGGCCCAGCCAGAACCAATGGCTGCGGGCGGCCACTTCCAGCAAGGCGGCCCAGATTGCCAAATACGCCCCATAAAAGCCCATGATGGCCGCCACATCCCAGCGGCCCAGCGTGATGGCAGAAGTTTTCATGCCGATGTTCAGGTCATCGTCGCGGTCCACCATGGCGTATTCGGTGTCATAGGCCAACACCCAAAACAAGTTGCCCAGCAACAAACCCCAAGCCAGTAGGGGCACCTGTCCCTGAACGGCCGCAAATGCCATCGGAATGCCAAAGCTGAAGGCCACTCCGAGCACGGCCTGTGGCATGGACACAAAACGCTTGGCATAGGGATAGGCCAAGGTCACGGCCAGCGCGGCAAATGACCAAGCGATGGTGGCTGCGTTGGTGGTCAACACCAGGCCAAACGCACACAGCGCCAGCACCATGCCCACGGCCAAAGCTTCTTTCACGCCCAGGCGCCCGCTCGTGACCGGGCGGTTGGCCGTGCGCTTGACGTGTTTGTCAAAGTCGCGATCGGCCACATCGTTGACACAGCAACCTGCGCTGCGCATCAAGATGGTGCCCAGGGTGAACACCGCAATCAGGTGCCAACCGGGAAAGCCGTCCGCCGCCACCCAGAGCGCCGCCAAAGACGGCCACAGCAGCAGCAGCCAACCCGCAGGCCGGTTCCAGCGGATCAAATCCAGATACAACTTGAGCTTTGTGGTCACCCGGGAGCCTCAAGACAAACGGGTCACACCCGGCAAGGGGCAGGCATAAATCGCATTGCGCATGGCAGCAATCGCCTCGTAGCGGGTGTAGCTGCGCCGCCAGGCCAGCACCACGCGGCGTGTGGGGGGCTTACCCCCAGCGGGGTCAATGATGGGCAGGTATCGCACGGGCGAATCGTTGTGACCGCCCGAGCGCTTGTGCACAGGCTTGAGATCGGGCACCGACAGGCGCGGCACCAAAGTCACGCCCATGCCCGCCGCCACCATGTGCTTGATGGTCTCCAGCGACGAGCCCTCAAAGGTCTTGCGGATGCCATCGGTCTGGCTGGCGTAACGCGCAAACTCGGGGCAGACCTCCAGCACATGGTCCCTGAAGCAATGGCCCGTGCCCAGCAGCAGCATGGTTTCGTTTTTCAGCTGCTCGGGCGTGACGGACGCCTCTTTGGCCAAGGGATGATTCAAGGGCACAGCGGCCATGAAGGTCTCGTCGTACAAAGGCGCCACCGCCAAACCCGACTCGGGAAATGGCTCGGCCAAGATGGCGCAGTCGATCTCGCCTGTGCGCAGCATCTCGAGCAGCCGCACCGTGAAGTTTTCTTGCAGCATCAGCGGCATTTGCGGAATGTCAGTGATGATCTGGCGCACCAGGTCGGGCAGCAAATAAGGCCCGATGGTGTAGATGACCCCCAGCCGCATGGTGGCGGCCAGCGGGTCTTTGCCCCGCTTGGCGATTTCCTTGATCTCGGCGGCCTGCTCCAGCACGCTTTGCGCTTGGCGCACGATCTCTTCGCCCAAGGTGGTCACCGAGACCTCGCTGGCGCTGCGCTCAAACAGCTTGACCTCCAGCTCTTCTTCGAGCTTTTTGATGGCCAGCGACAGCGTGGGCTGCGACACGAAGCACGCCTCGGCCGCTTTGCCAAAGTGCTTTTCGCGGGCCACGGCCACGATGTATTTGAGTTCGGTCAGGGTCATGTGGGGTATTGGAACATCAAGCCTTGAGGTATTCAGATTTTCCACCCAACCAGCGGCCAATGTGGCGCTCGGCCAGCTGCGGGTGTTGGTCCAGCATCTGCGGAGCCAAGGCCCTCGCCCAGTCCAGCAAATGCCCATCGGTCTCCAGATCGGCAAAGCGCAGCAAAGGCGCACCCGACTGGCGCGCGCCCAAAAACTCACCCGGCCCGCGAATCTCCAAATCGCGCCGCGCAATCTCAAAGCCATCATTCGTCTCGACCATGGCGCGCAAACGCTCGCGGGCGGTCTCGCTCAGGCGCCCGCCCTCTGGGGTGCCGTACAGCAGCACGCAGGCCGACGCCGCCGCGCCGCGCCCCACCCGGCCACGCAACTGGTGCAGCTGGCTCAAACCAAAACGCTCGGCATGCTCGATCACCATCAGCGAGGCATTGGGCACGTCCACCCCCACCTCGATCACCGTGGTGCTGACCAACATGCCCATCTGCCCGCTGGTGAACAAATCCATCACCGCCTTTTTCTCGGCCACCGGCATGCGCGAATGCAGCAGTCCCACCATCACGCCCGGCAGCGCCTCACTCAGGTCGGCATGGGTTTGCGTGGCGTTGGTCAAGTCCAGCGCTTCGCTTTCTTCAATCAAGGGGCAGACCCAATACACCTGCCGACCCTCTTGCAACTGCGCCCCAATGCGCGATACCACTTCATGGCGGCGGTGGTCCGACACCACGCGGGTCACGATGGGCGTGCGGCCGGGGGGCAGCTCGTCGATGACGGAGACGTCGAGGTCGGCGTAATAACTCATGGCCAAGGTGCGTGGGATGGGCGTGGCCGTCATCATCAGCATGTGCGGCTCCATGCCGGGGGCCTGCATCTGCTGCGCAAGGCCAGGCGCTGCGCCACGCCAAAGCGGTGTTGCTCGTCAATGACCGCCAGCCCCAAGCACTTGAACTTGACGTGCTCTTGAATGACCGCGTGCGTGCCCACGACAAGCGCGGCCTCGCCCGACTCGATCAGCGCCAGCATTTCTGCGCGTTCTTTCTTCTTCTGGCTGCCAATCAGCCAGGCCACTTTCACGCCCAAAGGCTCCAGCCAGCCCACCAGCTTGGCAAAGTGCTGGGTGGCCAAAATTTCGGTCGGGGCCATCAGGGCGCATTGCCAACCCGCATCGATCGCCACCATGGCCGCCAGCGCGGCCACCACCGTCTTGCCCGCACCCACATCGCCTTGCAGCAGGCGGTGCATGGGCACCGGGCGGCTCAGGTCTTGGGCAATTTCGCGCCCCACGCGCTGCTGGGCATTCGTCAAGCCAAAGGGCAGGGCTTGGAGCAACTGGTCGTGCAAAGCGCCGCGCTTGATCTTCAAAGCTGGGGCCCGCAGCAAATCGCGCTCGCGCTTGGCGGTCAGCTGCGACAACTGCTGCGCCAGCAACTCTTCGCACTTCAGACGCACCCATGCCGGGTGGCTGCGGTCTTCCAAAGCGGCCAGCGAAACATCGGGCGTGGGGTGGTGCAAAAACTGTAGCGCATCGCGCAGCGACCAAGCGCCACGCGGGTCGGGCCAAGCGATGCCGGGGGGCAAGGTCTCGCTCAGGTCGGCATGGTTCAGGCCGTTGATCACCGCCCGGCGCAAATACGCCTGCGCCAGCCCGGCCACCGTGGAATACACCGGGGTCAAAGCCTCGGCCAGGTGGCCGCCCGCCGCCTTGAAGGTCGGGTGCATCATGGTCAGCCCCATGAAGCCGCCCTTGACCTCGCCCCGCGCCCGGATGCGGTTGCCCACCGCCAGCGCCTTCTGGTGCGAAGGGTAAAAGCTGAAAAACCGCATCACGCAGGTGTCTGAACCGTCGTCAACCGTCACCAACAACTGGCGGCGCGGCCGCATCGTGATCTCGCAAGCCGTCACCGTCGCCTCAATCTGCGCCGTGTCGCCCTCGCGCGCATCGCGCAACTTGACGATGCGCGTCTCGTCCTCGTAGCGCA
>JACDQO010000425.1 GCA_015657605.1 Limnohabitans sp.
CCTGAAAACCTCGGGCGCCGAATTGGGTCTGGCCTTTGACGGCGACGGCGACCGCTTAGGGATCGTCACTGCCGACGGTCACAACATTTACCCCGACCGCCAGATGCAACTGTTTGCACAAGACGTGCTCAGCCGCGTGCCCGGCGGCACCATTTTGTTTGACGTGAAGTGCTCGCAGCGCTTGGCCCCGGCCATTGAAGCGGCTGGCGGCAAAGCCCTGATGTACAAAACCGGCCACTCGCTCATCAAGGCCCAGATGCGGGCCATCGAGGCTGCAGGCGGCCAAGCGCCTTTGGGCGGCGAGATGAGCGGCCACATCTTTTTCAAAGAGCGTTGGTACGGCTTTGACGACGGCACCTATGCCGGTTGCCGTTTGCTGGAGATTGTGAGCAAAGCACCCGATGCCAACGTGGTGCTCAACGCTTTGCCCACCAGTTTCAGCACGCCCGAGTTGAATGTGGCCTGCGCCGAAGGCGAGCCACACAGCGTGACCCGTGCCTTGCAAGCCCAGGCCGCCAGCGCCTTCAGTGCGCCAGCCCAGGTGTGCGACATCGACGGGCTGCGCGTGGACTGGCCCGATGGTTTTGGTTTGATCCGCGCGTCCAACACCACGCCGGTTCTGGTGCTGCGGTTTGAAGGGCAGAACGAAGCCGCCTTGCACCGCATCGAGGCTGACATGCTGGCGCTGCTGCGATCGGTCAAGCCAGATGCACAGATTCAGGCATCAGCGCATTGAACGCTTGCAGAGAAAGTCCAACATGAATCCCGCCAACGCCGTGCTCAGCTCCGACCCTGAGGTCATCGTCTTCAACCTCAAAGAGCGTTACACCGGGGTGTCGGCCACCATCAACGCTCTGGTGCCCTTGCAGGCGCAGCAGTGGCGCTTAGGGTTTTGTGGCACGCGCATGTCCAACGGCATCGATGGCATGGGTTTGCGCGAAGCGATTCGCCTGTCGCGCAAGCCGCCCGAAGGCCGTGCGTTTCGCATCTGGCATGTGCGCCGCGACCCGGAAATGATGGCGGCGATTTTTGCGCGCGATGTGCTGCGCTTGCCCATCAAACTGGTGTTCACCTCGGCTGCGCAGCATTTGCATGGCGCGTTTCCACGTTGGTTGATTTCCAAAATGGACGCGGTCATCTCGACCACGCCACTGGCCGCTTCTTTTGTGCCCAACACCACGGCGGTGGTGCCGCATGGCATTGATTTGTCGCGGTTTTCACCGCCACCCGACAAACGCACGGCCTGGAAAGATGCCGGATTGCCGGGCGAGTACGGTATTGGGGTGTTTGGCCGGGTGAGGCCCGACAAAGGCAGCGATGTGTTTGTGGACGCGATGATCGAGGCCTTGCCCCATTTGTCCGGGGCCACGGCGGTGATTGCCGGCTTGGCCCAGCCCAAACACCAGGCTTACCAAGACGCACTCAAGGCCAAGATTGCCGCTGCGGGTCTGTCGGAGCGCATTGTCTTTTTGGGCGAAGTGCCTGCGGGCCAGGTGCACCTGTGGTACCAGCGCTGTATGTTGTTGTGTGGCCTGCCCACCGCTATGAGCCTTTTGGCCTGACCCCCCTTCGAGGCGGCGGCCACCGAGTGTGCGCTGGTGTGCTCGCGCACGGGCGCGTTTGACCAGCTCAGCATCCCGGGCTTGACGGGCGAGATGGTCGACACGGGCGATGCCCCGGGTTTGGCGCAAGCGGTGTTGCGGCTGTT
This sequence comes from Limnohabitans sp., assembly GCA_015657605.1. GTDB lineage: Bacteria > Pseudomonadota > Gammaproteobacteria > Burkholderiales > Burkholderiaceae_C > Limnohabitans_A. The sequence goes on from JACDQO010000425.1 coordinate 1,709, forward strand.
GTCTGACCGCGAGCAAGCCCTGCGCATGGGGCAGGCGGCGCGTCAGCGCGTGTTGGACCAGTTTTCTTGCCAAGAGGCTGAAGGCATTGGCCGCGTTTACGCGCAGCTGTTCGCCAAGCTTTGAGCTGAGGCGCTTGGTTTTTCAATGTCTGGTTCTTCAATGCCCCTTCGCCTTGCAGAGCGCTGCACGCTGTGGCTGTATGGTGGCCTGATGCGCTTGTTGCAGCCTTTTTTGTTGCGCAAGCTCCGGCGGCGAGGCCAGCAAGAGCCCGGCTACTTGCACCAAGTGCCGCAGCGCTTGGGCCGTTATGACACCCTTGCTGTGTTGCCCGGCGCCGTGTGGATGCATGCGGTGTCTTTGGGCGAGACCCATGCAGCCGGCTTGCTGATCGAGGCCTTGCGCCAGCGCTGGCCAGGCATGCGCCTGGTCTTGACGCACAGCACGGCCACAGGGTGGGCGCAGGGCAAAGCCTGTTGCGAGTGGGCGATGTGCAGGTGTGGTGTCCGTGGGACACACCGCAGGCCACGCGGCTGTTTTTGCAACAGCACCAACCCGTGTTCGGTGTGCTTGTGGAAACCGAGGTCTGGCCGGTCATGGTGCAAGCCTGCCAACAAGCCCGTGTGCCTTTGTTTTTGGTCAATGCGCGGCTGAACGCTGCCTCGCTGCGTTCGGCGCAGCGCGTGTCTTGGTTGTCTGGGCCCGCTTATCGCGGCTTGTCTGCGGTATGGGCCCAGTCAGAGGCCGACGCCCAGCGCCTGAGGTCTTTGGGCGCGCGGGTCGAGGGTGTGTTGGGCAACCTCAAGTTCGATGTGCAAGACCAGCCCCGAGCGCTGGCGCTGGCGCAGTCTTGGCGGTCGCGTTGGAGCACAGGTTCAGGCCCGCGCCCGTTGGTCATGTTGGCCAGCACCCGCGAGGGCGAAGAAAGCGAGTGGCTGGACGCGTTGGCAGCCAAGCCCGAGCGCGAACAAGCCTTGCGCGATGCGGGCGTGCTGTGGCTGTTGGTGCCGCGTCACCCTCAGCGCTTTGACGAGGTACATGTAGCCCTGCTGTCGCGCGGGATGTCGGTGTTCAGGCGAAGCGCCTTAGCGCCTGCCGATGGCGATGGGCCTTTGGCGGCTGTCCAAGCGCAGGTTCATCCCCAGGCACAGGTTTTTTTGGGCGACAGTGTGGGCGAGATGCCGGTGTACTTTCAGGCGGCCGATATGGCTTTGCTGGGCGGCAGTTTCAAACCCTTGGGCGGGCAAAACCTGATCGAGGCGGCCGCATTCGGGTGCCCGGTGATCATGGGTCCGCACACCTTCAATTTTGCGCAGGCGGCCGAGGAGGCCGAAGCCTTGGGCGCTGCCCGGCGCGTTGCCGACATGGACGCCGCGTTGGACCAGGTGTTGGTTTGGTTGAAGGATGCCGCTGATTTGGCCCATGCCCAGCAACAAGGTTGGCAGATGGTGGCGCAAAGCCGGGGTGCGGCCGACCGTTACGCGCAGGCGATCATGGCTTTGGGGCATCAGGGCGCTGAAGGGGCTTTGGCGCCATCCACAAACTGACCACGCCCCACAGCGTCAAGCTGAGGGCGATGGTGGGACCGCTGGGGGTGTCGAGCCACCAGGACAAGAGCAAACCCATCAAGGCGGCGGCCCAGGCCGTCAGCACGGCGGTCCATGGGCGCATGCCCCTTTCCACCCACAAAGCCGGTGCGATCAAGCAGCTGAACACCAAAAACAAACCCAGGGCAGGCACGGCCAAACTTGTCACCAAGGCAAACAGCGCATAAAACGCGGTGTCCTTGGCGAGCCAGCGGGTTTGGCGCACCCAGCCCATGACGAGCGCGCACACCATCAGGGCCAGCACGCTGGAGGTGTTGACCCACAGCACATCGGCGGCCAACAGCTGCAGGAGTTTTTCTTTGCCATGCGGGTGTGCGCTCGCCCCCAGCATGGCCAGGCAAGCACCGGCCACATAGAGCAAGCCGATGAGCGCTTCGCGCTGGGCGGGCCAGCGCCGGGTGATGCCCGCAATGGCCAGGCTCACCCCCAGTGCGCCCGCGCTGGCGGCCAGTTGGTCCAGAACACCCGACTCCATGTCGAGCACAAAATGGACGCCGATCACCGCTGCAGCAGCGGCTTGCGCCACGGCCAAATCAATGAACACCACACCGCGCCGCAGCACTTGGCTGCCCAGCGGCGACAGCGCCAACAGGCCGCCCAACAGGGCCAACATGGGCAGGGCGAGCCAAGCTTGTATCGCCATCAAGGTGCCACCTGCACCAAGCGGTTGACCATCAGGTCAAACCAGCGAAACAAGGCGTCGGGCCCATCGCCGGTGACCGTGGCTGGCAAGACGATCAGTTTTTGGGGTGAACCCAACTGGCCGCTCAGCCATTGGGCGGGCCGGGGGTCGTGGTGTTGGGCGATCACGATGGCCATGGGCGGCGCCGCTCGGCTTTGCTCCAGCGTTCGTGCCAGGTGCGCAGGCGTGGGCGGGACCCCGGGTTTGGGTTCAAGGTCCGCCACGGGGTTCAGACCCAACCACAGCCACAGGTAGCCAAAGTTGGCGTGTTGCGTGACCACAGACCGTCCCCGCAAGGGCTTGGCCACTTGCTCCCAGGCTTGGATCTTTTCGGTCAAGGTCGTTTCGAATTGCAGAAGCTGCCGATCGATGCGCGCTTTTTCTGCCGGGATGATGGCTGCGAGTCTGGGGGCCAGGGCCCGCGCCACCGCCAGCAAACGCCGGGGATCGGCGTGCACATGCGGGTTGCCCAATACATGCACATCGCCAGAAAAAGGTGTGACCGTGCCTTTGAAAGGGTTCACCAAGGTGACGTGGTCGGCGGCATAAAACATGCCGGGTTGACCGTTTTGGATCTTGGCGTTGCCCGCCTTGGCCTGCAGCATGGGCAGCCAGCCTGCTTCGAGTTCGGCCCCGGTGCAAACCGCCATGTCGGCGTTGCGCATCTGGGCGATCAGCGAGGGCCGGGCTTCGATGTGGTGCGGGTCTTGCAGGTGGTGGGTGGCGCTGTAAACCTTGGCACCCGGCAGCAGCGCTTGCGTCAAAGCCGCCCACTCGGGTTCGCAAGCGAAGACCGTGAGCGCCAGCGCGTGTCCCTGGGTCAGCGTGATGGCCAGGGACAGGGCCAGCTTAGTAAGCGTGCGCACCATGGGCACCGAAGGCCACCACATACTGCAACTGGATGCTGCGTTTGGCGGGGTTGCCAAAACGGCATGGTCCGCATCGCCATTTCGGGCGCTTTGCTGCGTCAGTTGCAGGCGCAGGGTTTGTTTGTGCGAGGGTTTGTAGGCCAACATGATGGCATTTTCTTTCAAACGGCCCTGAGAGGCTTTCACTTCATCGCCGTGATCTTCATCGTGATGCAATTCCGCTTTGTTCACCCGTGCCAAGTCGGTGCGCACCCCCACTTCCCACGCGGGGTGAAAGCGCCACACCGCGCCCACGGACGATGCAGAGTGCTTGAGCGACGGGTCCAGCAGGGGGTGGATTCGGCTGACTTGGGCGTATTCCCAGTTGACGCGCACCTGCTGGTTGCGGTTGTTGCCTTGGGGCGACCATTTCCAGACCAAGTCGCTGACCTGCATTCTTTGGCCGGTGAATCGGGCCGCATGGCTGTGGTTGTGGGCATGACCATGGCCCGGTTCCTCGTGCTCGGCCAAGGGGCTGACACGTTGGTTGTTCAGCTGTGACAAGCCCCATTGCCAGCTGCTGTTGCGACCCATGTCATTGCCGACTTTCAGGTTCAAAGTGGTGACGCGGTTGCCCGATTCGGCCGTGGCTTGGGGCACCAATTTTTTGCCCCCAAACACCTCGGCGCCCAAGCGCAAGTAAAAAGGCGTGGGTGCAGTCCAGTTCATGCGCAGGCCGTCGTCGTACCAGTGGCCCCCCAAAAAGGCCCGGTACAGCAAGGGCCGCTCGGCGAAGTCATCGGTGTGCGGGTGCAGCTCGTTGAGGTAACCGATTTGCGAGGCAAACCGACCGGCCCTGACCTGAAGCCCTTGGGGCAGGCTGCGTGTTTGCACCCAAGCGTTTTCAAGGTGGTGCTCCAGTTTGCGGTCTGCCGTGTGAAAACCCAGAATCGCCTCGCCACTCAGGTGCTCATTGAAGGCACCGCGCAAGAGCACATCGCTGTGGCCCAGGCCCACACCTTGGTCGCGAGCGCCCAATTCCAAGCCCCTTGAGGTGCTGGCGGCGTCCAAGACCACGCCGGCTTGCCAGCGCTCACTGGTCGGGGTGTTTTGGGCCCAGGTGCTCAGGGGCACAGTGCACAGTGCCCCAGCGAGGGCGGAAAGGGCGATCAGTGGGTTGTTAGCGGTCATGGTTTGGGACTCATCAAAAGTTGCAATGCCATAATGATAATGCAATATCAATAGCGGTAGTGGTGTTTTTTGCAGTAAGCTCTTGGCGTGGAAAGATCAACCCGTCAACGAACCGCGATTGCGCAAGCCCTGGCCGCTGTGGGGCAACCGCTGCTGCCCCAAGAGCTGCTGCTGGAGGCGCAAAAAAGTGTGCCCAGCTTGAGCTTGGCCACGGTGTACCGGAACCTCAAGGGTTTGGTCGAAGACGGCGTGGTGGATGTGGTGGCTTTGCCGGGCGAGGCCACCCGGTATGAATCACACCGGCACCACCACCACCACCATTTCCATTGCAGCAGCTGTCAAAAGGTGTTTGACATCGATGCCTGCCCAGGAGATCTGGGCCATTTGTTGCCCAAGGGCTATGAATTGGCGTCCCACGAGCTGACCTTTTACGGCCGCTGCGCGGGTTGCGCAGCCTGAGTCGCCTGACCCGCTGAGGCCGATCAGGGGCGCAGCAAGCCGTCCAAATTCTTCACATCGTCCACTTTGAGCACGCCGGCGGCCTGGCGCAGGCGCAATTGGCCCACCAGCACATCGTGCCGGGCTTTGGCCAGATCGCGTTTGGTCTGGAACAGCTGGCTTTGGCTGTTGAGCACATCGATGTTGATGCGCACGCCCACTTGGTAACCCAGCTTGTTGGCATCCAAAGCGCTTTGGCTGGAGGCTTCGGCCGCTTGCAGCGCTTTGATTTGGCTCAGGCCTGACTCGACTCCGAAAAACGCGGTGCGAGTGGACTGGGCCACATTGCGCTGAGCGGCTTCGAGGTCGTTGCGCGCTTTTTCTTCCAGGGCCACCGTTTCGCGGATGCGGTTTTGGCTGGCTTGTCCGGTGTACAGCGGCATGTTGAAGGCCAGGCCGATGGTGGCGGTGTTGTTGTTGACTTGCACTTGTGAGCCATTTTGGAACCGCGCCATGCCATAGCTGGCATTGAGGTCCAAGGTGGGTTTTTCGGCCGCTTTGGCTTTCTCGATCTCCAGGCGGGCTACTTCAAGGGCAATCTGGGCCGCTGTGAGGTTGCCGTTGTTTTGGCTCGATTGCGCCACCCACGACTGCACCGTGCCGGTTTGCAAGCGGTCGATGTTGGCGGCCGCCATCAAGGGCTGTGGTTTGACTTGCGGTTGACCCACGGTGTCGGCCAAGATGCCTTGTTTGACGCGCAAATCGTTTTCAGCGGCGATCTCTTGCGCCGTCACCAGGTCAAAGCGGGCTTGGGCTTCGCGGGTGTCGGTGATGGTGGAGGTGCCGACTTCAAAATTGCGTTTGGCGCGGCCGAGTTGTTCAGACACCGCCGATTTTTGGGCCTTCACAAAGTTCAGGCTCTCTTGGGCCGTCAACACGTCAAAGTAAGCCTGGCTCAAGCGCACGATCAGGTCTTGTTCGGCGATCTTGAGTTGGGCCTCACCCAGCGCCACTTGTTTCATGCCTTGCTCGTAGCTGGCTTTGTTGCCAGGACGGTACAAAGGCTGGCTGCCGCTGAAGGTCATATTTCGCGCGCCCGTTTGACGGTTGAGCGTCGGGAGCTCGATGTTGCTTTCAGACACGTTCGCGCCCAAGTTGGCTGTGGGTCGAAGCAGCGCTTTGGCTTGCTCGGCGCGGGCCAAGCTGGCATTGAACTGCGAACGGGCCGATTTGTAGGTGGCATCGTGTGCTTTGGCTGCCTCGAACAATTGGGACAAGCTTTGGCCCCAGGCGGGGCCATTGAAGGCGGCCATCAGGGCCAAAGTCAGGGGCAGGGTGCGCAGTGTCATGGCGTTTCTCTTCATCAAAGGCGGCCCATCAAGGGTCGAGGGTGGACCGGTTCACGGCCCACAGCGGGCTCAATAAACCGGAACGCTCGGGTCGACTTGTGCCGACCAAGCGTGGATGCCGCCTGCCACATTCACGACTTGAAAACCGTGTTGCAACAAGAAGCTGGCCACCTGCATGCTGCGGCCACCGTGGTGGCAAAAGCAGGCGATCGGGCGTGTTTGTCGATGCTCGTCCAAG
>JACDQO010000426.1 GCA_015657605.1 Limnohabitans sp.
CAGATTTTTGAAATCAAATCGGCCGATATTTTGCAGCCCGGTCCTGCGTCTCTCACTGATGGCGTGGCGCAGATGCACCGCATCTTCAGCCAATGGGAAGTGCTGCATGGCTGAGCGCTTGCGAAGCTGGGCTCAATTTTTGGCCTTGTTGGGTGCCTTGTGGGTGTGCGCGCACGCCGCACAAGCCTCACAAACAGTCACCGTGCTCGACGACCGCCAGCAAAAGGTTCAGATTGCCCAAGCCCCGCAGCGCATCGTGAGTTTGTTGCCATCCCTGACCGAAACCGTCTGTGCCCTGAAGCAGTGCCACAAACTGGTGGGCTTGGACCGCTATTCCAACTGGCCCGAGTCGGTCAAGTCTGTGCCGCGTGTGGGCGGGGGGCTGGACCCGAACATCGAGAGCATCGTCGCGCTCAAGCCCGACTTGGTGTTGGCTGCTGGCTCAACGCGAGGCGCAGACCGCCTGCAGGCCTTGGGCCTGAATGTGCTGCGCTTGGAGCCACGCAACCACGCCGATGCGCTGCGTGTGTGGCGCACCGTGGCGCAGGCGCTGCATGTGCCTGCCACTGACAGCGACCGGGTCTGGCAAGGCATTCAACAAGGCGTGCAGGCGGCGGTGCAATCGCTCAGCCCTGCTGCACGGCAGCAGCGGGTTTATGTCGAGGTCAGCCCTGCGCCCTATGGCGCGAGTGAGTCTTCTTTCATCGGCGAGACACTCATGCGCATGGGCGTGGCGAACATCTTGCCTGCATCGATGGGGCCGTTTCCTCAGGTCAACCCCGAGTGGGTGGTGCAGGCCCGGCCTGATGTGATCATGGCAGGCGACAGCAGTCGAGCCAGCATGCTGCAGCGCCCCGGCTGGGCCCGCTTGCGTGCCATGCAAGGCCAGCGCTTGTGCGTTTTCAAGCCAGATGAATCGGACATGCTGGTGCGTGCCGCCCGCGCATGGCCGAGGGTGCGCAGCTGATGGTCGACTGCCTGAACCGCGCAGCGGCCCAAACCGATACTGGGGTGCAGCGGTGAACACCCACACCCAGACCAACATCCACGCACCCCGCTGGGCGTTGCTGCTCTTGGCTTTGGGTTTGGTCGTGGTTTGGCTGGGCACGGCCGCTGGCAGTCAAGGCTGGCAGGCCTGGTGGTCGGCTGGGGCCGATACCGTGTCGCGCCAGATCGTGTGGGAAATCCGTTTGCCGCGCAGCTTGGGCGCGTGGCTGGGCGGGGCCTTGCTGGGCCTGGCAGGGGCTGTGGCGCAAGGTTTGTTTCGCAACCCGTTGGCCGATCCTTATTTGCTGGGCAGTGCCTCTGGGCGTCGCTGGGGTGGGGTTTATTTGAGCTTGTGGGGCGGCAGTGCCTGGGCCGTGAACGCTTGGCTGGGTTTGGGCCTAACGGGTGCTGCCTTTGTTGGCGCGGTGCTGGCGGTGGTTCTCACGCTGGTTTTGGCGCGTGGTGTGCAACAAACCCTGCGCCTGTTGTTGGCTGGTGTGGTGGTGGGCGTGGTGCTGGGGGCAGTCACGTCTTTGGTCTCGCTGCTGCAGCCGCAGGTGCTGCAGGCCATGCAGGGCTTCATGCTGGGCTCGACCGCGTTTGTCAGCTGGAGCGCCTGCGCCACCATGGCGGCGGTGCTGGCCCTGTGCCTGGTGCTGGCCTGGATTTTTGCCCGTGTACTGGACGCGTTGAGTTTGGGCGAAGCCACCGCGCAAAGTCTGGGCGTGCCGCTGCCACTGACCAGCATGGTGATGGTGGGTGTGATTTCACTGGCCACGGGGGCGGCAGTGGCGCACATCGGTCTGGTGGCTTTTGTCGGCCTTGCCGCTCCGCACTTGGTGCGCTCGCTGGTGCGCTGCACGCACGCTTGGCGCTTGCCCTTGTCGGCTCTGATGGGCGGGGCTTTGCTGGTTCTGGCCGATGTGATGGCACGCGTGGTGTTGGCGCCGCAAGAGTTGCCCGTGGGTGTGCTCACGGCGGTGCTGGGCGGGGGCTATTTGCTTTGGCTCATGCGCAAGCGGGTGGGGTGATGCCATGTTGATCACCGCGCAACCAAAACCCACTGCCGCATTGCAAGCGGTGAACCTGCATGCCACGCTGGGTGTCGGCTACAACGAGCGCCATGTTCTGCAGGGTGTGAACTTGGCGCTGAGCGCTGCCCGCTGGACCAGCATTGTCGGTCCCAATGGCGCAGGAAAATCCACCTTGCTGCGCGCGTTGGCGGGGGTGTTGCCTTGCCAGGGCGATGTACTGTTACACGGCCAGCCCATGGCGAGCATGGCGCCGCGCGAGCGCGCCAGGGCGCTGGCCTGGCTTGCGCAAAGCGGCGCTGGAGAAGCCACTGCCGACGACCTCACCGTGTATGACGTGGCCTTGCTCGGGCGGCTTCCGCACCAGGCCTGGCTGGCCCCACCCGGCCCGGCCGACCACGCTGCGGTGGAGCGCGCGCTGCGCCAGACCCAAGCCTGGGACTGGCAGTGCCGCCCTTTGGGCGCGCTATCGGGCGGCGAGCGCCAGCGCGTGCTGCTGGCGCGGCTGCTGGCGGTTGAAGCCGACGTGTTGCTGATGGACGAACCGCTGGCCAACCTCGATCCGCCGCACCAGGCTGACTGGATTGCGCTGGTGCGCAGCCTGGTGGCGCAGGGCAAAACCGTGGTCAGCGTGCTGCACGAAATCACTCTGGCCCTCATGGCCGACGAAGTGGTGGTGGTGCAGCAGGGCCGCATTGCCCACGCCGGGCCCACCCATGAAACTGCCGCACACCGGGTTTTGGAGTCGGTCTTTGAGCACCGCATTGCTATTCATGAATTGGGCACTCGCTGGGTGGCTTTGCCCCAATGAATCCCATGGATCACTTGACAGAACATCAAACCATGAAACTGGAATCAGCTCCCAACGAGAAGCTCCACGAGAAGCCCGAAGGCGAGCGCCGTGCTCTGGTGATCGTTGGCACTGGCGCCGGCAATGCTGAGCGCCCTGTTGGGTGCGGTGGCCCAGATGCGGGAGACCGTGTGTGACGGACCCCCTGATTTTCTTGAACACATGTTGAGCCCAGTGTGCTCGACGCGTTGAACCCCAAGGACTGAACCATGAACTTCACCATCCCCAGCATCGATGACTTGACCCAGCTCGACCTAGCGGTCCGTCTGCAGCACCGGCTGGACAACAAAACCAAACCACTGGGATCACTGGGTCAGATTGAGCGCCTTGGGCAGCGCATCGGCTTGGTGCTGGGCAGTGAAACGCCCGAACTGAAAGACCCGCAGCTGGTGGTGTTTGCTGGCGACCACGGCCTGGCCGCGCGCGGCGTGTCGGCCTATCCGAGCGATGTGACCTGGCAATGGTGGAAAACTTCCTGGCCGGTGGCGCGGCAGTGAGCGTGCTCGCGCGCCAGCACGGCATAGGCCTCACAGTGGTGGACTGTGGCGTGTGCCACGACTTCGCGCCTCGACCGGGTCTGGTGATTCATAAAGTGGCGTCGGGAACCGCCGATGCGCTCGAGGGCATGGCCATGACTGCTGAGCAGCGCAACACCGCGCTGGCCAACGGCGCTGCGCTGGTCAGAACGCTGCCCGGTAACGCGCTGCTGCTGGGCGAAATGGGCATTGGCAACACCTCTGCAGCCTCGTTGCTGATGAGTCGCCTTGCCGGGCTGGACATTGTGGACTGCACTGGCGCGGGCACCGGCCTGGACGGCGCTGCAGTGCAGCGAAAGATCACCATCTTGCGACAGGTCTTGGCGCGCCACCCCGACACCACTGAACCGCTGGACGCTTTGGCGGCTTTTGGCGGGTTCGAGATGGCGACCATGGTGGGCGCGGTGCTGCAGGCAGCGCTGGAACGCCGAGTGATCGTGGTTGATGGTTTCATTGCCAGCGCCTCAGTGATGGTGGCCAGCGCTCTGCAGCCGCTGGTTTTGCAGCGCTGCGTGTTCGCGCACCGTTCGGGCGAGCGCGGCCACGCGCTGATGCTGGCGCACCTGAATGCCGAGCCTTTGCTGGATTTGGGACTGCGCTTGGGCGAAGGCTCTGGCGCTGCGCTGGCCTGGCCGCTGCTGCTCAGCGCCTGCGCCATCCTGCGCGAGATGGCGAGTTTTGAAACAGCGGGCGTGTCGCGGCAGGATGCCGTTGCCAACCATCTAACAACCACAACAGACCTTTGATCTGTCAAGCATGCAGCCCGTTCGTCACTTTTTGCTCGCCGTCCAGTTCTTCACCCGCATTCCCATCATCGGGCGGCTGGCCGTGTGGGTGGGTTTCAGCCCAGCCATGTTGCGGGCCAGCGCAGCGCACTTTCCCGGCGTGGGCTGCTTGGTGGGCGGCTTGAGCGCAACGGTCTTTTACGGCTTGTGGCTGGCCCTGCCAGCGCAGCCTGCAGCGGCCTGGGTGGCGGCGGTGGCTTGTGTCGTATTCAGCGTGCTGCTGACCGGCGCGTTTCACGAAGACGGGCTGGCCGATTTGGTGGATGGCTTAGGCGGCTCGATGAACCGCGAGCGCGCGCTCGACATCATGAAAGACTCGCGTGTCGGCACCTACGGCGCGCTGGCTCTGGTGCTGGCGGTGGCCACCAAGGTGGCTTTGTTGGTGCTGCTGGCACAGGCCGGCGGCGCTTGGCTGGCAGCGGTGGCACTGTTTGCTGCGCATGTCACCTCACGGCTGATGCCGCTGTTTGTCATCCGAACGCTGGCCCATGTGGGGGACACGCCGCAGTCCAAGTCCAAGCCGCTGGCTGAAAGTATCACCACGCTGGGTTTGCTGGCCGGTGTGCTCTGGTGGGCCTTGGCCATGGCCTTGGTGTGGTGGCTGCTCCCAGGCGCACCGTGGCTGCTTGCGGTACTGGGTGCGTTGGTGGGCATGGGCTGGATGTGGCGACTGCTGCACCGCCGTTTGCAGGGTTTCACCGGCGATGGCCTAGGTGCCACACAGCAAGTGAGCGAGGTGTGCTTTTACCTGGCGCTGGCACTGGCGCTATGAAGCTCTGGCTGTTGCGCCATGCGCAGGTTGACCTGGCCGAAGGGCTTTGCTATGGCGCTAGCGATGTCCCAGCCCACGCCGAACTGACCCAGGAGGCCGCCCAAGCGGCATCCGTGCTTGTGCCGGTGGGCGCGCCTGTATGGGTGTCGGCTCTGGGCAGGGCCAAGGCGTTGGCCCAAGTACTGCAACAACTGCGACCCGACCTGGGCGCGCCTATCGTCGATGCGCGCCTGAATGAAATGGACTTTGGCCTCTGGGAGCTCAAGCCTTGGGATGCCATCCCCCGCAGCGCTTATGACGACTGGATGGCTGACTTTGCCCATCACCGTTTTGGTGGCGCTGAGAGCACCCAGCAAGTGATCAACCGAGTGGCCGACGCCTTGAACGACCTCCGGGTATCACCCTACAGTGAAGTCGTGTGGGTCACGCATGCGGGGGTCATTCGGGCAGTGAAGTTTTTGGTAGACCAGGGCGCCTTGCCTTTGCCTGTGGTGATCCACAGCGTAGACCAGTGGCCAAGAGACGCCCCTGTGCCCGGCGGCCACCTGTGCATTGAGTGGTGAACATCTTTCGCTAGAATTTCAGACATGGAACTAAAAATCGTCGTCTACTCCAAGTCCGCATGCCCCCAATGCGATTCCGCCAAGATGGTGCTCAAAACCAAGTCATTGGCTTACGAAGAAATCAAGATCGACGGCGAAGCCGAACGCATGGCTTTCTTTGAAAAATGCGGTCCTTCGGTTCGCCAGATGCCCCAAATTTTCATCAACGACCAGCGCGTTGGCGGCTTGGCAGGCTTGCAAGCTGCGTTGGTTCAACTCGGGCTCTGAATCTGCCCTTAGGGCAAAACCAAACGGATGGATCGCTTGAGACCGTTGCCCTTATGGGTGTGAGCGTGTGGCTGTTCGTTTTTGGGAGTGGGCTGCTTGCTGTGGTTGGGGGCGTCCAGGCACAGCAGTGTGTCCAGATAGACCATGAACCTGCCCAGGTAGTCCGGCGATGCCTCGCGCATCAGGCTCAGTGAGCGCAGCACCAGCATGTGTGAGTTGATCGGCCCCGCATTTTGCGGAGCTTGAGCCATGGCTTGGGTCACCTGTTTTTGCACACTGATTTGTCCCAGCTGCTTGCGAAACTGTTGAATGCGGGGGCTTTCAGCGCGCCAAGCGTTGGGCTTGCTGGACTTGTGGGGCCGAGTTTCACCGGATGCCGGTGTCATCTCTTGCAACAGCTGCGCCAAAGGCGAGGGCAAAGCGGCTTCGGGTGCGTCGCCTGGCTCGCCGCTCAGCTTCTTGGCATCCAACTTGGCATCCCAACGCGCATTCATCTCAGACAAGGCTTTTTCGCGTTTGGCCAACAGCAATTCGCGCGTCAGGCCCGTGGCCTCGCTGGCGCGTTGCGACAGCTGTTCGGTGTAATGCCAGCCCACCGGGTCCAAGGTGGCGAGCGCAGGCCGTGGCGAAGGGGCGTTGGTCATTGCGGCGCTGTCACCGCTTGCGCGGCCTTGGACGCTTTGGGGACCGGCGCCATCTCGACCCGTCGGTTTTGGGCCCGAGCCTGGTCGTTGGTGTTGGCCACCAGCGGTTGCTCTTGGCCGAATGCGGCGGCGAACAGGGCCGAAGACGGCATGCCTTCCTCAATCAAAGTTCGGGTGACTGTGAGGGCGCGTTGGGCCGACAGCTCCCAGTTGTCCTCAAACTGGCGGTTGCGTTGGCCGATGGCTTTGTCGTCGGTGAAGCCACTGACCATCAAGATCTCATCACGAGACTGCAGGTAACTTCGCAGCGGCACGACCAAACTTTTGAGCAACTGCCTGCCTTCGGGCTCGAGCTTGTCTGAGTTCAGCTCGAACAACAGTTTGCCGCTGATGCCGATGCGCCCGTTGTTCAAAGTGATGCGCCCGCTGGCCAAAGGAATGGCCAGAGCCTGTTCCAGCGACAAGCGCTTTTGTTCTTCCACTTGGCGTTTTGCACCTCGTCTTCCAATTTGGAGGCCATGTCCAGCTGCGCTGCCATCACGCCAACCAGCAGCAAGACAAAGGCGCCCAGTAGACCCGTCATCAGGTCTGCAAACGACATCCAGGTGGGGGACGTGGAATCGACGTCGGCGTCGTTCTCCAGCATCAAACGGCCCCTTGGGTGGTCAAGTCGGTTCGCCGCTGCAGCGCTTCGAGCACGTCTTTTTGGCTGCCAATGCTCAAGTCCACAATTTCACGGGCCTGCGCCACGTAGTAAGCCAGTTGCTCGTCGCTGCGCGTCATCGACTTGTTCATGGCCGCCTCGATGCGCAGCAACTGGGCCATGAGCTTGTCGTTGGTTTCGCTGAATGAGCGCACCGCAAAGCCAAAGGTTTCACCCAGGCTCGCCACATCCACCGCACTGGCGGTGACTTGTGCGGCAATGCTGCCGAGCTTGTCGGTCTCTGCCGTCACATGGTTTTGGAACTGGCCGCTGGCTTCGTCCAGCGTGGCCTGGCTTGAGGCCACCAGCGCGTCGATCACACCGCGCTGCTCGGTCGATGCATGGTTGATCGCGTCCAGCAAGGTGCTGAGCGTGGCCAAAATGCGGGTGCGTTCTTCCAGCAGCGCGTTGTCACGGCTCACGCTGACCGAGATTTCCTGGCGCAACTGGCCAATGACTTCGGCAGCGGCTTTGGGTGCTTGTGACGCAGTTTCGATCAAGCGAGCGATGGGGTCTTCCAGAGCCGTGCCCAGCGTGGTCAGGTGGACGGTGACCGCGCTTTGCAGCTCGGTCAGGCGAGCCACGGCGGTCTGACCGCGTGCATCTTCTGCGTCCCTCAGGGCCGAGAGTTCCTGGCGCAGCACGGCGGCCAGTTCTTCGGCACGCTGCTGGTGTCCTTCAGTCCATTGCGCCTCTGTGGCGATGCGTTCACGCATCAGCGCTTCGCTGCTGGCCATCAGCCGTGTGATTTCTGCCAAGGTCTGGGTGGCCTGGGTTTGGGTGTGCGTGGTGATGTCCTGCGCTGTTCGGCTCAGGGTGTCGCAAATGGTTTGCTGTTGCGCCAAGGTCTGCGCACCTGCACTTTGCCAATCGCTGTGCAGTGTGGCCGCCATCTGCGTCAGTGAGGCTTGCCAAGCTTGCAGACGCTGCTGGTCGGCGCTGCTTTGCAGGGTTTGTTGTGCGGTTTGCGCGGCGCTGACTTGGTCGACCAGGGCCTTCGCACTGCGCTCGAAATTTTGGCTGAACGCGTCCAGCGTCTGGCCGACACGCTCGGTCATGTGGCTGCTGGCTTTCTCGTGACGGGTCAGTGTCTCTGCGCTGGTCTGTGCCACCGTGGTGGCTGTGGCGGCCATGTGCGTCTGCAGCTCGCCCAATTGCTGCTGGGTGTTGAGCAGCAGGCGCTCGTTCATGGCCTGGGCTTGTTCGGTCAGCTGGGTCATGGTGGCTTGAACCACGGGGCGAATGCCGTCGCTGGCCAGTTGCAGGCTTTGGCTCAAACTGCTGCGCAGCGATTGGTCCACCGATTGCGCCAGCCCTGTGTATGCCGTTTGCACCTGCGAGTGGAAGCTTTGCTGATTGGCCAACAAACGCTCATTCATCTGCTGGCTGGTTTCAGCCATTTGCACCATCATGTTTTGCAGCTGGTCAACCACTTGGGGCAGGGCCTGTGCTTGTTGCTGCAAAGCCTTGTAGGTCTCTTGGCGTTGGTGCGTGAGTGAAAACCGGTGCAAGTGGGTGTGGGTCAGGCTGTCCAGCTGTTGCGATGCCAAAGCGCGTTCGCGCCGTGCCAGGCTGCTCATCAGGCCCAGCATGGCCGAGGTGGCCACACCTGCGACCGAGGTGCCAAAGGCGAGCCCCAAGCCTTTGATGGGTTCAGAAAAAGCGGCGCGCACGCCGGCGATGCTGCTGGAGCCTTCGAGCGCAAACACCGCGCCGTTGAGCGTGACCACCATGCCCAAAAAGGTGCCCAACATGCCCAACATGACCAAAAGACCGATCAAGTAGGGTGTGAACACAGGGCCCGGCAGGCCCA
This sequence comes from Limnohabitans sp., assembly GCA_015657605.1. Classification (GTDB taxonomy): domain Bacteria; phylum Pseudomonadota; class Gammaproteobacteria; order Burkholderiales; family Burkholderiaceae_C; genus Limnohabitans_A. The sequence goes on from JACDQO010000426.1 coordinate 8,952, forward strand.
CGCGCTCGCCTTCAACCCGCTGACGCACTGGGTTGTGCAATTCGGCGGGCAAGGTGATCAGCCAATCGTTCAAGTTGGACAAGTCTGGTGGCACTTGCGCCAAACTCTGGTTCAGGGCTTGGGTGACGCCTCGGTATTGGCGCAGCTCCAGCGCGCCAAAGCCATACACGCCGCCGATCAATGCGGTCATCACCAGCACCAAAACATGGCTGCTGGCCACGGCGGCGGCGACCCAAAGCAGCGCCAGCGCGCCCAAACCAAAGGCGATTGAAAAAGAAAAGCGTTTCATGTGTCGGGGGTCTCTGAGGTGAGGGCTTCGAGCAAACCCAAGGTGGGCTGCAAGCGGGTGTCCAATTCGGCCAAGAGGGCGGTGCGCAGCGCTTGGCGATGGGGCATCAACCAAGACAAGGGTCTGTTGGGGCGCACCAGAAGGGCCATCTGTGTCTGGTTGAGTCTCGTTTTGTTGTTTGAGATGTGGTTTGAGGGCTTGAACAAAACGTTTTTCAAGCATCTTGATCACCTTACTCAGCAGCAAGGCTTCTCGTTCGCTGAGAATGTTTTCAAAGGCCGTGTCGAGTGTGGCCAATTGCTGCAAGCGTCCCCCACGCTTGGTCAGCTGCAGACGCACACTGGCCCGCAGGCTGCGCACACTGGTTTCCATCTGACGCTGGTGCGCGGCGTGAAACCGCCGGTAAGGGGCAAAAGCAGTTTTGGGGTCAATCGGCTCCTCAAATTCTGCAGCAGGCATCTGGATGAATGCCAAACCCGAGCCCGCAGGCGCCCCTTGGGTGATCGACTCGGCCAATTGCGCCCTGACTTTGTCAACATGGTTGGCCAGCGCGGTGGGGCTGATGGGCGCTGCGCGTTGGAGGTGGGCAGGCAAGGGCTGTGTCTCAGGGTCTTTGCCGTTTTGGCCAGCTTGCAAAACGCTTTGCAAGGCAATGGCTTGCCGAAAATTGAGCCAATCGCCCAGTTGGCGTCCGACATCTTCAGTTGCTTGGACGGCCTCCATCATGGCGTTTTCGGTCAAAAACCGCACCAAGGGGGAGCTGTTGAAATGGGCACGCGGCAAGGGGCGCGTCATGGAAGGGTATTTGGACTTGGAAAAACCGAGCGTCAAGGCTCTTGGGTAGGCAGGCGTCTGCCATGTGGGCGAACGCTGCCAATCTGGCAAAAGTGTGATTTTACCCGCCCAACATGCCTGATTTTGACCCTGCCGTCGGGTCGAATCTCAGGGTGTTTTGGGCTTGAAATCGCAAAAAGCGGCCACCGAGCACTGCCCACACAGCGGTTTGCGCGCTTGGCATACATAGCGGCCGTGCAAGATCAGCCAGTGGTGGGCATCCACCAAATACTTGGAAGGGATGCGTTTGAGCAGTTTCAGTTCAACCGCCAAAGGGGTTTTGCCCGGGGCCAAGCCCGTGCGGTTGCCCATGCGAAAGATGTGCGTGTCGACCGCCATGGTGGCTTCGCCAAAAGCGGAGTTGAGCACCACATTGGCTGTTTTGCGGCCCACACCGGGCAGGGCTTCGAGGGCTTCACGGTTGCGGGGCACCTGGCCGCAGTGCTGCTCCACCAGAATTCGGCAGGTTTCCATCAAATGCTTGGCCTTGCTTCGATAAAGACCAATGGTCTTGATGTAACCCTCCAGCCCCGCAAGGCCCAGGTCCAAGATCTTTTGAGGCGTGCCTGCCACCGGGAACAACTTGCGCGTGGCCTTGTTCACGCCCACGTCGGTCGCCTGGGCCGACAGCAGCACGGCGGCCAGCAACTCAAAGACGCTGGTGTATTCCAGCTCGGTCACGGGCATGGGGTTGGCGGCTTGCAGAGTGGCAAAGAAGGATTCGATCTGTGCGGGTTTCATGGGAGTCAAAAGTAGGTGTGCAGATGTTGGCAAAATGATGCCCAAGTCAACACGGGAAGATACACCATGCCTTTGCAGTTCGCAGACCGCCTGAACAACGTCGAAACCTCCGCCATCCGCGAGCTGTTCAAGCTCCTGGGCAAGCCCGGCATCATCAGTTTTGCGGGCGGTTTCCCCGACAGCGCCATGTTTGATGTGGACGGCATCCGCGAAGCCAGCAACGCGGCTTTGACGCAAGACCCGGCGCAGCGCTGCAATACGGCGCCACCGAAGGCTTTGGCCCGCTGCGCGAGCAACTGGCCCACTTCATGGCCCAAAAAGGTGCCCATGACGTGACCGCAGACCAGCTGATTGTGACCACGGGCAGTCAGCAGGGGCTGGATTTGATCGGCAAAACCATGATCAGCCCTGGCGACAAAGTGATCGTGGAAGGCCCGACTTTCCTGGCCACCATCCAGTGCTTTCGTTTGTATGGGGCCGAGCTCATCAGCGCCCCGGTGGACGGCCATGGCGTCAAGACCGACGAGCTTGAAAAGCTGATCGCCGAGCACAAACCGAAGTTTGTCTACCTGATCCCCACTTTCGGCAACCCGAGCGGCGCCCTGATGAACGCCGAGCGCCGCAAAAAGGTGCTGGAGATGGCCGTCAAGCACCAGACGCTGATCGTCGAAGACGACCCTTATGGCGATTTGTACTTTGGTGAAACGCCACCGCCAAGTTTGCTGGCCTTGAGCAGCACCGTGCCCGGCAGCCGCGAGCTCTTGGTGCATTGCGGGTCTCTGTCCGAAAGTGCTGTCGCCCGAATTGCGTGTGGGCTGGATGGTTGCGCCTGCCGAATTGCTGGCCCGCGCCACCATGTGCAAGCAGTTCAGTGACGCGCACACCAGCACCTTTGCCCAGGCCACGGCCGCGCAGTATTTGAAAGCTGGCCGCATGCCCGCCACGCTGGACAAAGTGCGTGCGGTGTATGCCCAGCGCGCCCAAACCATGGGCGACGCGCTGCGCCGTGAACTGGGTGATGCGGTCGAGTTCGTGCAACCCCAGGGCGGCTTGTTCGTCTGGGCACGCCTCACAGGCGCGGGAGGCAAGGTGAATGACGGCAATGTGTTTGCCAAACGTGCCATCGACAACGGCGTGGCCTTTGTGCCGGGCACGCCCTTCTTCTGTGCCCACCCCGACCACGCCACCTTCCGATTGAGCTTTGCCACCGTGGGCGAAGACAAGATCCTCGAGGCATCTCGCGCCTGGCCAAAGCGCTGTGAGCCATGGCCATCAACACCGAACTGTGCATTGACGTCAACGGCACCGAAGTTTGGCTGCAAGGGCAGGGAGATGAGGTCATCCTCATGCTGCACGGCTGGCCCGACACCCGAGCCCTGTGGGATGGCACCGTGGCAGCACTCCAAGACCGTGCCACCTGCGCCCGCCTGACGCTGCCCGGCTTTGAGACTGGCCCTGCGACGACCAGCTTGGACGCCATGTGCCAGCTGTTGCGTCAGATTGTTGACCGCATCAGCCCTGACCAGCCCGTGACCCTGATGCTGCACGACTGGGGCTGTATCTTTGGTTATGAATTCGCCATGCGCCACCCCGATCGGGTGGCCCGCGTGGTGGCGGTGGACGTGGGGGACCACAACTCGGGCGCTTTGCTCCGCAGCTGGGGCTTCAAGGAAAAGCTGTCTGTTTTCGGCTATCAGTTTTGGCTGGCCTTGGCGTGGAAGTTGGGTGGCAGCTTGGGCACCCACATGACCCGCGCCATGGCCCGCTGGCTGCGCTGTCCTTCCGACGCTGGCCGCATCACCCACAAGATGAACTACCCCTACGCCATGCAATGGTTCGGGACGGCGGGTGGCTTGAAGCATGCGGCGCCAGTGCAGTTGCCGATGCCGCTCTTGTTTGTCTTTGGCGAACGCAAGCCCTTCATGTTCCATTCGGCCAAATGGTTGGAAAAAGTCGCTGCCCAGCCTGGCAGTGCGGTGCAAGGCTTGCCCTGTGGGCATTGGGTGATGATTTCACGGCCCGAGGCGTTTCATGCACGGGTGCGTGAATGGCTCTGGGGCGTGGCTTGAAGGCTAAGGCATGAAGCCAGAAGACCTGGTGAAGCTGGTCACCACGCCCATGCCTTACGGCAAGCACAAGGGTATGTTGATCGCCGACTTGCCCGGCAACTACCTCAACTGGTTTGCGCGTGAGGGTTTCCCCAAGGGAGAAATCGGGCAACTGCTGCAACTCATGCAGGAGATTGACCACAATGGATTGAGTGATCTGCTCAAACCTTTGCGCCGCTGATCTGTCCTGATTTCATGGCTTGACGACTTCCAGC
>JACDQO010000427.1 GCA_015657605.1 Limnohabitans sp.
CCACCTGACCCGGTTGGCCGCTTCACCATGCGGGAAGGCCCGTCGGGTTGAATTGTAGGCGAGCTTGGGCTTGCCCCAACGCCAAACTCTGTTTTCTCGCTGGCTGGTTTCACTTTCATTGAGCCAAGACACGGCTCATCATGGGGCACCAAGCGATCCAGACCCACTCATCCGGGCCGTTCTGGAGCCCGATAGAATCAAGCCCCATGTCTTACCTCGTACTTGCGCGCAATACCGCCCCCGCAATTTCACCGAAATGGTGGGGCAAGAGCACGTGGTGCAAGCCTTGACCAACGCCTTGGTGCAGCAACGCCTGCACCATGCTTATTTGTTCACCGGCACCCGCGGCGTGGGCAAGACCACGGTCTCGCGTATTTTGGCCAAGTCGCTCAACTGCCAAGGTGCCGATGGGCAAGGCGGCATCACCGCCGAGCCCTGTGGCGTTTGCCAGGCTTGCCGCGACATCGACGCTGGGCGCTTTGTCGATTACACCGAGCTGGACGCGGCCTCTAACAGGGGTGTGGACGAGGTGCAAAGCCTGCTCGAGCAGGCGGTTTATAAACCTGTGCAGGGGCGCTTCAAGGTCTTCATGATCGACGAGGTGCACATGCTGACCAACACCGCGTTCAACGCGATGTTGAAGACCCTGGAAGAACCCCCCGAATATTTGAAGTTCGTGCTGGCCACGACCGACCCGCAAAAAGTGCCGGTGACGGTGCTCTCGCGTTGCTTGCAGTTCAACCTGCGCCCCATGGCCCCCGAGACGGTGTTCGAACACTTGACCCAGGTGCTGGCCGCAGAGCAGCTGAGCGCTGAGCCTTTGGCCTTGCGCCTGCTGGCCCGCGCTGCACGCGGCTCCATGCGCGATGCCCTGAGCCTGACCGACCAGGCCATTGCTTTTGGCAACGGCCAACTGCAAGAAGCCGGTGTACGCCAGATGCTCGGCAGCGTGGACCGCAGCCATGTGATGCTCATGATCCGCGCCTTGGCCGAGGGCGACGGCGCTGCCGTGGTGAACCAGGTCAATGCCCTGCGCTTGCAAGGCGTCTCGGCCGCCGCCACGCTCGAAGACATGGCCATGCTGCTGCAGCGCATGGCGGTGATGCAGATGGTGCCCAGCATGGCCCAAGACGGTGACGACCCCGACACCCAGGGCTTGGCCGATCTGGCACAGGGGATGCCCGCCGAAGAAACCCAATTGCTTTACAGCTTGTGCCTGCACGGGCGTACCGAGCTGGGTCTGGCCCCGGACGAGTATGCGGCGCTGACCATGGTGTTGCTGCGCCTGCTGGCCTTCAAGCCCCAAACGGGAATGGCAGAAAAAAAAAGCCCGCTGATCAGCCCTAAAGCCACTCTTCAGGCCACCCCTGAGCCCACCCGAGCTGCAGCGCCTGTCGCCCCAACCGCTGCCGACTCATCGCCCAAGTCAGCACCTTTAGCCGCCTACGTCACAGCGCCAGTAGCAGCGCCAGCAGCAGTCCCACCCAGTGAGGTGACCCCCCCATGGGAGGACTGGCCCGACACCACCGACTACGCAGATGTCCAGACCATCCAAGCTGCCGCGCCTCTCCAAAATGCGCCGGTGTCCCATGCAGCGCCCGGTTTGCGGTCTTTGCCGGTGCGTGAGGTCATGCCCTCGCTGCGCGCCGATGTGCCCACGCTGTCTGCACCCGCTGCTGTGCAGGCTACGCCCGAAGGCGATGTTTGGTTGGAGGTGGTGCAAGGGCTGATGGCGCAAGACGCCATCACCGCCTTGGTGCGCGAACTGGCTCTGCAGTCCCAACTGTTGGGCCGGGATGCGGGGCATTGGCAGCTGCGCGTGGATCGCGAGACCCTGAACCACGCCGCCAGCCGCGAGCGTCTGCAAGCTGCATTGCAGGCCGCAGGCCATGGCGATGTTCAGCTCGGCATTGAAATTGGCCCCGTGACCGACAGCCCTGCTCGGCGCCTGGCTGTCAAAGCCGCGGAGCAAATGCAGGCCGCCAAGGCGCTCATTGAAAGCGACCCGTTGGTGCAGGCCATGGTGCGCGACTTCGGAGCCAAAATCGTGCCCGGCAGCATCCAGCTTATCTGATCCTAACCTTCTATTTCCCATCCACATCAAAGGAAACCCCATGTTCAACAAAGGACAACTCGCTGGCTTGATGAAACAAGCCCAAGCCATGCAGGACAACCTGAAGAAAGCCCAAGACGAATTGGCTTTCGTGGAGGTCGAAGGTCAAGCCGGCTCCGGCATGGTCAAGGTGCTGATGACCTGCAAGCACAACGTGCGCCGCGTGACCATCGACCCCAGCTTGCTGGCCGACGACAAGGACATGCTGGAAGACCTGGTGGCCGCCGCCTTTAATGACGCCGTGCGCATGGCCGAAGAAGTCTCGCAGCAAAAAATGGGCAAGCTCACCGCCGGTTTGCCACCAGGCATGAAGCTGCCTTTCTGATCGCCTGAACATGGCCGACACCCACGCTCTTGCCACATTGGTTCAGGCCCTCAAGGGCTTGCCGGGGGTGGGCATCAAGTCGGCCCAGCGCATGGCTTTTCAGCTGCTGCAAAACGATCGTGCCACGGCCCGGCAATTGGCAGCTGCCTTGGACAATGCGGTGCAAAAAATCCGCCACTGTGCGTGTTGCCACACCTTCACCGAAGCCGAGCTGTGCGACACCTGCTTGGACGACACCCGTGACCGCACCCAGCTGTGTGTGATCGAAACCCCGGCCGACCAGTCGGCCATTGAGCGAACGGGCACTTACCGGGGCTTGTACTTTGTGCTCATGGGCAAGCTCAGCCCGCTCGACGGCATCGGCCCGCACGACATTGGCCTGGCCAAGCTCAAGCAACGTGTGGGCGATGGCGTGCTGACCGAGGTGATCTTGGCCACCAACTTCACCGCCGAGGGCGAAGCCACCGCCCATGTGATTTCGGAGATGATTCGCCAGCAAGGCCTGCGCGTGACGCGCCTGGCCCGTGGCGTGCCCGCAGGCAGTGAGCTGGAATACGTGGACCTGGGCACCATCGCCCACGCGTTGGTCGATCGGCGCTGAACGACCACCAGGGCCAGTGCGCCAAGACATTGCGCAAGGGCAGATGGGTGGCCAGACTGGCCACGCCATTTCTGGTGCTCCGTAAAAACCCGCTTGGGAACAGTCCCGATGGCAAATCCATCGCGTTTGCCTATGCTGTGAGAACCCACCAAAGGAGCATCACAGGTGTCGCCAGACCATCGCACGCGTCGTTCATTGTTGTTGGCGGCCATGGGCTCGCTGACAGCGGTGTCGGGCCTGAGTGCGACGCCCTCTGAGTCTGCTCGCCCCTTGACCCGCATCAAGCTGGCATTGGCAGCGAGCCAAAGCCTTTACCACCTGCCATTGACGGTGGCCGAACACATGGGGTTCTTTCGCTTGATGGGCATTCAGGTGGAATGGATAACGCACGAATCTGGGGCGCAAGCTTTGCAAAGTGTGCTGGGCGGCCAAGCCGATGTGATGGCCGGTGCGTATGAACATTTGTTTGGCTTGCATCAAAAAGGGCAGCCGTTCATGAGCTTTGTTCAAATGTGCCGAACTCCTCAAGTCAGTTTGGGCGGGAGCACGCGAGGCGGCAAGTCTTGGCAATCCTTTGCCGATATCCGTGGCGCGCGTTTGGGTGTATCGGCGCTCGACTCCAGCACCCACTGGATGGCTTGTCAGTGGCTCAGACGCCATGGTCTCTCTACCGACGAAGTCGTGTTTGTGGAGGTCGGTTCATCGACGGGGGGTGTTGGATGCCTTGCGTGCTGGGAGCATCGATGCTTGTGCAACCCCGATCC
>JACDQO010000428.1 GCA_015657605.1 Limnohabitans sp.
ATAAGCTGGGGCTCCAAATAAAGGATTGTACCCGTGTAGACCAAGGGATTTCCCTGATCCCCCCTCAAAATCAAAGGCTCAAAAGGCTCAGGCGTTTTGGTAGTGCAGCACCTTGAGGGACTTTTCAGGATCGATGTCCACAAATGCCACCGGATTGGCCAGCCGCTCAACAAAACGCAAACTTGGAGCGGCCTCGGCCACCTGTTGATGCAAAAACTGCGTGTCCAGTTCGGGCGCGTTCAAACAGAGCAAAACATGGCCTTGCGGTTCCAACAAGTCGGGAAGACGCCGTATCAGCTTGGCGTAGTCATTGGTGGCGATGAAACTGCCCTTTTGATAGCTGGGCGGGTCAATGACGATCACGCCATACGGCCCCATTTTGTTGATCTTGCCCCAGGTCTTGAAGATGTCGTGGCCCAAAAAACGGGCTTTGGGCGGCAAGTCATTGAGCCGGTGGTTTTGTTGGCCGATGGCCAAAGCGCCCTGGCTCATGTCCAGGTTCACCACCTGCGCCGCGCCGCCTTGCAAGGCCACCACCGAAAACGCACAGGTGTAGGCAAAGAGGTTGAGGATGTTTTCGTGTTGGGCATGGCGTTTGAGCCACTCGCGCCCGTTGGCCATGTCCAAGAATAGGCCATGGTTTTGCCCGCGCATGACATGAACCAGGTACTTGGCGCCCTGCTCGGTCACCACATGCGGCTCGGGCACGCTGCCAGCCATGAGGCGGGTTTCAGCTTCGCCAGTCACGCGGCTTTGAAACACCCAGTTGAGGGACTCACCGGGAGCCAGTGTTTGCCACCGGGCCTCCAAGGCAGTTTGGAAAGCGGCCAATTCGTCGTCGGTCACCGGCTTGAAGCTGGTCAGCACCCAAACCGGTGCAAACCAATCCAGCGACCATTGCTCACAACCGGGGTACATACCGCCACGCCCATGAAAAACACGCTGGGCATCTTCGACCAACGGCATCCGAGCGATGCTGTTCAACAAGGCTTGCATGGCAACTTTCAGTATCCGGCCGCCGAGCCGCTCTTGCGGTTGGCAAACAAACCGGTCCGCCCCTTGCCCTGGCGCTTAAAACGCTGTCGCCTGGCCACTTTGGGGTCGACTTTCAGGGGGCGATAAAGCTCTACCCGATCACCTTCTTTGACCGAATGCGTCCAAGGTACTTTGCGGCCCCAGAGGCCAGCTTGTTGAAACTGCAAGGACGACAAGGAGGTGGCATCGGCGGAAGGCTGGATTGAGAGCCACTGAGCCATGGCCAGATCAAGGACTGCTTTGACGGTGCAGCCCTGTGGCACTTGCAAGCTTTGCTCTTGCACGTGCCGAGGCCCCAGGCTCCAACACAGCGTGACCTGAATCGACGACTCAGCCATACACCGATTCGGCGCGTTTGACAAAAGCATCGACCAAGCTGGCCGCGATCTTGTCGAATACCGGCCCCACCAGCGCTGCCAGGGTTTTGCTGGAAAACCGTACTGCAGATCCAGCTCGACTTTGCAGGCGCGTTGCGTGCCATCACCCACAGGCGTGAAACGCCACGTGCCGCTCAAATTGGAAAACGGGCCTTTGACCAAACTCATGCCCACCGAGCGCCCTTCTTCATGGGTGTTTCGGGTGGTGAAGGTTTGCTGAATGCCGCCCAAGCTGATGCCGACTTCGGCCACCATGCCTTGTGCGTCGGTTTCGAGCACGCTGGCACGGTCACACCAAGGCAAAAATTCGGGGTAACGCGCTACGTCGGTCACGAGGCGAAACATTTCTTCTGGCGTGTACCAGATCAGAACGGACTTGTGGATATTCTTCATACAATGCAGCGATTGTAGTTTTAGGTGTAATCCTTATTGGGATTGACCAGCTGCACACCCTTGCGAACGGCCGTGCCGTCCTTATCTGCTCCTCATGGCCACCACCAAAAAAGTCCCCCTGCTGCCCCCGTTTTGCCAAGATCGCCGAGAACAAAAAAGCGTCTTTCGACTATTTTTTTGAAGAACGCTACGAGGCCGGCATGGTGCTGGAAGGCTGGGAGGTCAAGGCGATTCGCGAAGGCAAAGTGCAGCTCACCGATGGTTATGTGGTGATTCGTAATGGCGAGTTGTTCATCATCGGCTGCCTGATCAACCCGCTCAAAACCGCATCCACCCACATCAACCCTGAAACCGCACGCACGCGCAAGCTGCTGCTGAACAAAGAAGAGATCAAGCGGCTGATCGGCAAGATCGAGCAAAAGGGCTACACCCTGGTGCCGATCAATTTGCACTGGAAAGCGGGCAAGGTCAAATGCGACATCGCGTTGGCCAAGGGCAAGGCCGAGCACGACAAACGGGACACCATCAAGGACCGTGAAGGCAAGCGCGAAGTGGAGCGCGCCATGAAAAGCCGCCACCGCGACCGCTGAGCCCCAAGGCCCAAGCGTTCAGCCCAAATCTCGCAGAGGATGGTGGTCTGAGGGCCAAGGGCTTTCAAAGAAACGAGCGGCTTCAGACAGATCCAGATCTTCCACACGGGCCGGTTTCCAGTTTGGCGTGTGGTCCTTGTCCACAGCCAAAGCGCGGATGCCTTCGACTGTGTCACTGTCGGCCACCGGGCGCAGGTGGAAACAGTGGTGCACCATGTCGCGCTCCATCGCGCAGATCGTCGGCCAAGCTCATTGGA
>JACDQO010000429.1 GCA_015657605.1 Limnohabitans sp.
CTTCAACTTCCCCAGCTGGGCTTGTGGGAAAAAGCCGCCCCGGCCTTGCTGTCGGGCGTGCCGGTCATCATCAAACCGGCCACCGCCACCGCTTGGCTGACCCAGCGCATGGTCCAAGACGTGGTGGACGCAGGCGTGCTGCCCGTGGGTGCACTCTCGGTGATCTGCGGCTCGTCCGCAGGCCTGATGGACCAACTGCAAGCCTTTGACGTGGTCAGCTTCACCGGCTCGGCCGAAACCGGCCAACTCATCCGCAGCCACCGCGCGGTGACCGAATTGTCGGTGCGCTGCAACATCGAAGCCGACAGCCTGAACTCCGCCCTGCTCTCGCCCGCCGCGACCGCCGACAGCGAAGCCTTCAAGCTTCTGGTGGCCGAAGTCGCTCGCGAGATGACCGTCAAATCGGGTCAAAAATGCACCGCCATTCGGCGCGCTTTTGTACCGCGTGCGCTGTACAAAGCTGCGGCTCTGGCCATCGGGGCCAAGCTCTCCAAAACCACCGTGGGCAACCCGCGCAACGAGACGGTGCGCATGGGCGCGCTGGTGAGCCAAGCGCAAAAGGCCAGCGTGCTGGCCGGATTGGCCCAGCTCAAAACCGAAGCCGATGTGCTGTTCGACGGCGTCAACGCGGGTTTGGTAGACGCCGACGCGGCCAGCGCCTGCGTGGCCCCGGTGCTGCTAGGCACCGAGTCGCCCATGACGGCCCAAGTGCTGCACGCGGTCGAGGTGTTTGGCCCTGTGTGCACCCTGATGCCTTACGACAGCATCGAGGAGGCTTACGCCATGATCCGCCGAGGTGAAGGCTCGCTGGTGTGCTCGGTCTACAGCGAAGACCCCGCCTTCACCGCACAAGCCTCGGTCGAACTGGCCAGCAGCCATGGCCGCGTGCATGCGATTTCGCCCGACGTGGCCGCCCTGCACAGCGGCCACGGCAACGTGATGCCCATGAGCCTGCACGGCGGCCCCGGCCGCGCCGGTGGCGGCGAAGAGCTGGGCGGCCTGCGAGCGCTCAACTTCTACCACCGCCGCACAGCGGTGCAGGGCAGCTCGCAGGCACTGGACCAGCTGGCCGCGCAAGGCACTGCCTTGTCCTTGTAAACCCCCTTCACAAGCCCCCCACATTCCAACAACATCAGAGACATCCGAGGAGACAAACATGACACGCCCCGTGACTGCCCCCAGCACCGACTTCAACTTTGCCAAACACCTGATCGCCACCAACGCCGGGCGCGCGGCCAAAACCGCGTTGATCGACGATATGGGCACATTGACCTATGGTGAACTGACCGAAAAGATCCGCCGCTTTGCAGGAGGCCTGCAGGCATGGGCATCCGGCGCGAAGAGCGCGTGCTCTTGCTCATGCAAGACAGCAGCGACTGGGTGGTGGCCTTTTTGGGATCTCTCTATGCGGGCGTGGTGCCGGTGGCGGTCAACACTTTGCTCACCGCCGAAGACTATGCCTTCATGCTGGGCAACAGCCGCGCCCAAGCGGCGCTGGTGTCGGGGGCCTTGCTGCCCACCTTGCAAGCGGCCATGGACTTGGTCAAAACCGAAGTGCGTCAAGTCGTGGTTTCGCGCCCCACCGCCGCATTGACACAGGGCCAATTCAACATGGCCGACTTGGTGGCGCAAAACCAGCCCGTTTTGCCTGCGCAGACCCTGGCCGATGAACCCGCCTTCTGGCTGTATTCGTCGGGTTCCACCGGCAAACCCAAGGGCACCGTGCACAGCCAAGGCAATCTGTACTGGACGGCCGAGCTGTACGGCCAAGGCGTGCTGAACCTGCAAGAAAGCGACACCGTGTTCTCGGCCGCCAAGTTGTTCTTTGCCTACGGCTTGGGCAACGCGCTGACTTTCCCATTGAGCGTGGGCGCCAGCGTGGTGTTGATGGCCGAGCGCCCCACACCGCAAGCCACGTTCAAGCGCCTCGTCGACCACCAGCCCACCGTGTTTTACGGCGCACCCACCGGCTACGGCGGCATGCTGGCCAACCCCGAGTTGCCCGCCAAGAACCAAGTGGCCTTGCGCTTGTGTTCGTCAGCGGGCGAGGCACTGCCCCGCGACATCGCCGAACGCTGGTCAGCGCACTTTGGCTGCGACATCATCGACGGCATTGGCTCCACCGAAATGCTGCACGTGTTTTTGTCCAACCGCCCCGGCGACGTGCGCTACGGCACCACCGGCAAACCGGTGCCCGGCTACCAAGTGCAGTTGCGCCATGAAGACGGCAGTGTGGTCACCGGCCACGACGAGATTGGCGACCTTTACATCCAGGGCCCCAGCAGCGCTTTGATGTACTGGAACAACCGCGAGAAAACCCGTGACACCTTTCAGGGCGTGTGGACCAAGAGCGGCGACAAGTACACGCGAGACGCCGACGGTTACTACACCTACGCGGGCCGCAACGACGACATGCTCAAGGTCAGTGGCATCTATGTCTCGCCTTTTGAGGTCGAGTCCACCCTGGTGCAACACCCCGCCATTTTGGAAGCAGCCGTGATCGGCAAAGAAGACACCGACGGCCTGACCAAGACGAAGGCCTTCATCGTGCTGAAGGCGGGACAAAGCCTGACGCAAGATGAAGTCAAGGCGTTCGTGAAAGAGCGCCTAGCCCCTTACAAATACCCGCGCTTCATCGACTTTGTGGCCGAGTTGCCCAAAACCGCTACGGGCAAGATCCAACGGTTTCGGCTGCGCGACCTGGAAAATACCTTGAGCGCCAACAAGACCTGAACTCCCCCCTATGCGGTCGCATCAAAGGTCTTCGCCCTGTCGCCGCAACACACGCTCAATTTCTTTTTGCAAAGCCTGCTGCGACATCGGCTTGGAGACATAACCGTCTGCGCCTTCGGCCATGAACCGTTCCTTGTCACCCGTCATGGCATGCGCGGTCACCATGAGCACGGGGGTGCGCGGTCGGCCCGAAGCTTCGAGCGCTCTCAAGCGGCGCAAAGCGGTGATGCCATCCATCACGGGCATCATCACATCCATCAGGACGACGTCAAAACGCTCTTGTGCCAGCCGGTCCAGGGCTTGTTGACCATCATTGGCCAGCGCATAAGTGCAACCCATCCGCTGCAGCATGATTTCCGCCAGCTTGCGGTTGATTTCATGGTCTTCGACCAGCAAAACAGACCATGCCCGTGGTCCTGAATCACCCACCAAGCCATGGCCTGGCCCTTGGGGCGCTGCCGACATCCCGGCTGTGGTCACCGACAACGGTGCTTTGCGCACAGGCAAGGTCGCGACAAAGCTGGCCCCCACACCAGGTCGGCCCTCGGCTGTGACAGTGCCTCCCATCAGCTGGACCAAGCTGCGTGTGATGGCCAAGCCCAAGCCGGTGCCACCAAAGGAGCGGGTGACCGAACCATCGGCTTGGGTGAAGGGGCTGAATAGGGCCTCTTGGCGTTCGGGATCAAAACCAATGCCCGTGTCCACAATGGCGATGCGCAAATGGCCTTGCTGGCTGTCTTGGCCGGGCAACCAGTCTGTGGTGACCGTGACAGAGCCTTTGGAGGTGAATTTGATAGCGTTGCCAATCAAATTCGTCAAGACCTGTCTCATGCGCACGGGATCCAACCACAACACGTCGGGCAAATCGGCCGCAGACTGGACGATCAAGTCCAGCCCTTTGCCCCGTGCCAATTGCTCCAAAGACCGGGCCGTATGGCGAACCAACTGCCTGGGGCAGACCTCCAACAACTCCAGCTCCAAGGCTTTCGGCTTCTATTTTTGAAAAATCCAAAATCTTCATTGATGATTTGCAACAAGTGATTGGC
>JACDQO010000430.1 GCA_015657605.1 Limnohabitans sp.
GCAGGTGGAGCACCCGGTGACCGAGGCCATCACCGGCCTCGACCTGGTCGAGTGGCAGTTGCGCGTGGCCAGTGGCGAGCCGCTGCCTTTGCGCCAGGACCAGTTGCGCATTCAGGGTCATGCGATTGAGGCGCGCATCTGCGCCGAGAACCCCGACAACAACTTCTTGCCCGCCACTGGCACTTTGCAGGTGTACCGCAAGCCGCAGGCGACCAGCTTCGAGCGCGGCACCATCCGCGTGGACGACGGCGTGCGCGAGGGTGACACCATCAGCCCGTTTTACGACTCGATGGTGGCCAAGCTGATCGTGCATGGCGACACGCGCGAGCAAGCGCTGGCCCGGCTGGACACCGCTCTGGCGCAAACCCACATTGTGGGCCTGAACACCAATGTGCAGTTCTTGCGCCATGTGGTGCGCAGCGGTGCGTTTGCCACCGCCAAGCTCGATACCGCTCTGATCCAGCGCGAAGCCGCTGTCCTCTTCAAACAAGAAACCGTGGGCTTAGCCGCAGCCGTGGCCGCCGTGGTGGCGCACACCTTGCACGCTGAAAAAGCCCTGCAGGGCGCAGACCCCTTCAGCCGCCGCGATGGCTGGCAGTCGCACGGCCTGGCGCAGCGCCGCTTTGAATTTGTCTGGCAAGACCAGCCGCGCTCGGCCCGTCTGAACTACCTGCACGACGGCGCTTTGAGCTTGTCTCTGGAAGGCGATGACGCTGCATCTGGCGTGCTGAGCTTTGCAGCCCATGGCGAAGGCCTGTGGGTGCAGTGGGGCAGCGCTCCGCGATGCTTGACCCAGATCGACTGGCAAGGCGAAACCGCGCACCTCTTCACGCCGCAAGGCGCGACCCGCATCACTGTGCTCGACCCACTGGCGCACGCTGGAGAGGCCGCGCAAGAAGGCGGTCGCCTCACGGCCCCCATGCCCGGCAAAGTGGTGTCGTTTGCGGTCAAGGCGGGCGACAAGGTGAAGGCTGGGCAGCCGCTGGCCGTGATGGAAGCCATGAAAATGGAGCACACCATCAGTGCGCCCAAAGACGGCGTGGTGGCCGAGCTGCTGTACGCGCCGGGTGATCAAGTCGCCGACGGGGCAGAGTTGCTCAAGCTGGGCTGACAAAATCGGCCCATGAACATCACCATTTGCTTTGACAAGCTCGACCCCGCGCCTTGGGTGCAGGGCCTGCAAAAGGCTTTCCCTGAGGCCACGGTGTCCGCCTGGGCCCCCGGTGCACCCCTCGCCCAGCATGCCATCGTCTGGGCACCGCCCCAGCAGTTCATCGACGAGCAGCCGGGTTTGAAGACCCTGTTCAACATCGGTGCAGGTGTTGATGCCTTGCTCCAGCTGCAACTGCCGCCTGCGCTGAAGGTGGTGCGTCTGGACGACGCGGGCATGTCGGTGCAAATGGCCGAATACGTGTGCCATGCGGTGATCCGGCATTTTCGAGAGTTCGATGGTTATGACGCCGACACCCAAGCGGGCAAATGGTCGTACCGCAAGCCACGTAGCCGCGCCGAATTTGCCGTCGGTGTGATGGGCTTGGGCGTGTTGGGTGAACGCGTGGCCAAAGCGCTGCAGGTGTTTGACTTCTCCGTCAACGGCTACAGCCGCAGCCCCAAAGATCTGCCGGGCATCCGCTGCTTCAGCGGGGCGCAGGCCTTGCCCGAATTCCTGGCCGCCACGCGCGTGTTGGTCAACCTGATGCCGCTCACGGCCGAGACCGAAAACATCTTGAACAAAGACACGCTCTCTCAGTTGCAAAAAGGCGGCTATGTGATCAATGTGGCCCGTGGCAAACACCTGGTGGACGAAGACTTGCTGGCCCTCATCGACAGCGGTCACCTGGCCGGGGCCATGTTGGATGTGTTCCGCACCGAGCCTTTGCCAGCTGGCCATGTCTTTTGGCAACACCCGAAAATCACCGTCACACCGCACACCTCGGCCCGCACCCTGCGCGAAGAAAGCATTGCACAGATCGTTGGCAAAATGCGGGCTTTGCAGCGCGGCGAGCCCATCAACGGCGTGGTGGACCACCTGCGCGGTTATTGAACATTCAGAGAGCCCCATGACCCTTCCTTCACGCGTTCAACTCATCGACGTCGGCCCCCGCGACGGTTTGCAAAACGAAAAGCAACCGGTCCCGGCCGAGGTCAAAATCGGTTTGGTGCACCGCTTGCAGGCCGCAGGCCTCACTGAGATCGAGGTCACCAGTTTTGTGTCCCCAAAGTGGGTGCCGCAGATGGCCGACAACGCGGTCGTGATGGCGGGCATCACGCGCCAAGCGGGCGTGCGTTATTCGGTGCTCACGCCCAATATGGTGGGTTTTCAGGCGGCGGTGGCTTCGAAGCCCGATGAGATCGTGGTCTTTGGTGCCGCCAGCCAGGCCTTCAGCCAGAAGAACATCAACTGCTCCATCGAAGAAAGCATGGAGCGCTTTGCACCCGTGGTGCAAGCGGCCCTGGCGGCGGGCATCGCGGTGCGCGGTGCCATGAGCTGCACCGTGGGTTGCCCTTACGAAGGCGAAGTCTCACCGGCCAGCGTGGCCCACTTGGCGGGTTTGATGAAGCAAATTGGCGTGCAGCGCGTGGACGTGGCCGACACCATTGGAACCGGCACACCGCTCAAGGTGCAAAAGGCCATTGAAGCCACGCTGCAGCACTTCGACATCGACCACATCTGCGGCCACTTTCACGACACCTATGGTCAGGCACTGGCCAACACGTTGGCGGCCCTGCAATTGGGGGTGTGGAACTTCCAGTCGTCCGTCGCAGGCTTGGGCGGCTGTCCCTATGCCAAGGGCGCCACGGGCAATGTGGCCACCGAAGACGTGGTGTACATGCTGCACGGTATGGGCATTGAGACGGGCATTGACCTGGACAAGTTGGTGGATGCTGGCGCGTTCATCAGCGACTTTTTGGGCCGCCAACCCAACTCGAACGTGGCCAAGGCCATCCTCAACAAGCGTGCGGGCTGAGCCATGAAACCGCAATTCAAATTGCTGGCTCAACGTGCTGCACAGGTGTTGGCCATGGAAGAGCCCCATGTGCCTTCACCTTGTGTCTCGGTGTGCCTGATGCACCCCGATGGCGGGCATTGCGAGGGGTGTTTGAGAACGCTGCCCGAGATCGGCAGCTGGGGCCGCATGTCGGACGAGGCCAAGCGCGTGGTGTGGCGCAACATTCAGCAGCGCCTCGTTTTGGCCTCGAAGGGCTGAAATCGCGTTGGCCTGCCGGGGTCAGTGTTCACGCGCCACCACGATCAACACGTTGCAGGGCGACTCTTCGACCAGTGATTTGGCCGTCGAGCCGCTCCACCAGCGGCGCAAGATGTTCTTTTCATGTTTGTGGCCTACCACGATCAAGTCGGCCTGGGCGCGCTCTGCAAATTGCGTCAGCTCGTGGATGATCTCCCCTTTCAGAACTTCCCCTTTCACCGCAAAACCCATGGCCTGCAGCGTCTTCACCCCCTGAGCCAGTTGCGCTTGGAGTGTTTCTTCAAGAGGTTCCGGATCCACCGAGGTGTAGTAACCCATCTCCATCGAGCCCACATCCAAAGGGTTGGGGGCCACGGCCACCAAGGTCAATTGAGGTTGGCCCCAGTGGGCCAGTTCTTTCAGCTCAATCAAGGCCTTTTGGCCGGTGACTGAACCGTCGTAAGCCAAGATGATGTGTTGGTACATGCGCGCCTCCTGAATGGACAAAAAGGTGGGATGCTTGGGGTGCACCGCACGGCTGGGGTTGGGTGACAAAATCATGGGCCGCAAAGCCCGGATGCGCAAGCTGGTGTTGACCCTATGGCGAGCACGGTGTGGCTGAACCGATTGACCGATGCCATTCATTGAGAGTTGCCATGAAAACCATTGAGTTTTATCTTGATTTCATTTCGCCCTATGCCTGGTTGGGCTTTGACGCCTTGCCCAAGGCATTGCAAGGCATCAGCCACCGGGTGGTGCACAAGCCGGTGCTGTTTGCGGCCATGCTCAAGCACCATGGGCAGCTCGGGCCGGCAGAAATCCCGGCCAAGCGCGATTGGACGTACCGGCAAGTGCTGTGGCAAGCCAAGCAGCAAGGCACGCCCTTGCAGCTGCCGGCCATGCACCCGTTCAACCCCTTGGGCTTGCTGCGTTTGGCCACAGCCTGCGATGCAGACGGTCAGCCCAGCCGCTTTGTCTGCGAGCAGGTTTTTCGCCATGTCTGGTGCTCTGGCTTGGATGCTGCCGATCCGCAGCGCTTGGCGCAATTGACGGCCCGGCTGTTACCCGCCAGAGACCCCACGGATGCCGATGTCAAGCAAGCCCTGCAGGCGCATACCGATGAAGCCCAGGCGCAGGGGGTGTTTGGCGTGCCCAGTTTCCGGGTGGATGACAAAGTGTTTTGGGGGCAAGACGCCTTGCCCATGTTGCGGGCCTATCTGCAGGGTGACCCTTGGTTTGAGGGGCCCGATTGGCAGGCGCCC
>JACDQO010000431.1 GCA_015657605.1 Limnohabitans sp.
AGGATGTGCTGGAGCAGATCAAAAAGGCGCTCGGGTGAGTCCTGCGCAGTTGCTCGACGGTCTGTTGCACGGCAACGCTGCCGGGCAGCGTCGCGCCATGGCCAAAGCCATCACGCTGCTCGAATCCACCCGCACCGACCACCGCGCCTTGGCCGACGAGTTGCTCACGGCCATGTTGGCGCATACAGGCAATTCATTCCGTTTGGGTATCAGTGGCGTGCCGGGTGTGGGCAAGTCCACTTTCATTGAGGCGCTCGGGCTTTACCTGATCGGCCAAGGGCACCGCGTGGCGGTGTTGGCGGTCGACCCGTCCAGCACCGTGTCGGGTGGCTCGATTTTGGGTGACAAAACCCGCATGGAGTTACTCAGCGTGCACGAGCGCGCCTACATCCGCCCCAGCCCCAGCAGTGGCACTTTGGGCGGTGTGGCTGAAAAAACCCGTGAGTCGATGTTGGTGTGCGAAGCCGCAGGTTACGACGTGGTGATCGTCGAGACCGTGGGCGTGGGCCAAAGCGAAACTGCAGTGGCCAACATGACCGACATGTTTGTGCTCATGCAGCTGCCCAATGCAGGCGACGATTTGCAGGCCATCAAAAAAGGCGTGATGGAAATCGCTGATCTGGTGGTCATCAACAAGGCCGACATCGATGCGATCGCGGCCACCCGCGCCGAGTTGCAGATCACCAGTGCCTTGCAGTTGCTGGGCATGCACGGCGGCTCGGGCCACGCGCACGCCGACACCACGCAGTGGCACCCCAAAGTGGTGCAGCTGAGCGCTTTGCTGGGTCAGGGCGTGGACAGTTTTTGGGCGGCGGTCAGCGAGTTCAGAAGCCTGCAAACCGCCAACGGCCGACTGACCCTGCGCCGCCAACAGCAAGCCCTGTCGTGGATGTGGGAACGCATCGACGCCGGGCTCAAACACAATTTCCGGGCGCAGCCGCGTGTGCAAACGCTGCTGCCCCAACTCAGCCAACAAGTCGCAGCCGGCCAATTGGCCGCTTCGACGGCTGCCCGTCAACTGCTCAGTGCTTATCAAGCGCAAAGCGAAACCCCATCTTCCTGAAGAAAAGAGAGAGAGAGAGCCACCATGCAAGACATCATTGAACAACTGGAAAAAAGCGCGCTGCGGCACGCTTGGGCGGCGGGCAAAAGCGCATTGACGCGCAGCATGCCAAGGGCAAGCTCACCGCGCGTGAGCGCATCGAAGTCCTGCTCGACGAGGGCACCTTCGAAGAGTGGGACATGTTTGTCGAGCACCGCTGCACCGACTTTGGCATGCAAGACAACAAGATCCCCGGCGATGGCGTGGTGACAGGCTACGGGATGATCAACGGCCGTTTGGTCTTTGTCTACAGCCAAGACTTCACCGTCTACGGTGGCGCTTTGTCTGAAACGCACGCCGAGAAGATTTGCAAGGTCATGGACCAAGCCATGAAAGTGGGTGCACCTGTGATCGGCCTGAACGATTCGGGCGGTGCCCGCATTCAAGAGGGTGTGGCCTCGCTCGGTGGTTACGCCGATGTTTTCCAGCGCAACGTCATGGCCAGCGGCGTGGTGCCCCAGATCAGCATGATCATGGGCCCATCGGCCGGTGGCGCGGTGTATTCGCCCGCCCTCACCGACTTCATCTTCATGGTCAAGGACACCTCTTACATGTTCGTCACGGGCCCCGAAGTGGTCAAGACCGTGACACACGAAGAAGTGACGGCCGAAGAGCTGGGCGGTGCTTTGACACACACCACCAAGAGCGGTGTGGCCGACATGGCCTTTGAAAACGATGTGGAAGCGCTGCTGATGCTGCGCCGCCTTTACAACTATCTGCCGCTCAACAACCGCGAAAAAGCGCCGGTGCGCGCCAGTGGTGACCCATCAGGTCGAATGGACATGAGCCTGGACACATTGGTGCCCGAGAACCCCAACAAGGCTTATGACATGAAAGAACTCATCATCAAAACCGTGGACGATGGTGACTTCTTTGAGCTGCAACCCGACTACGCCAAAAACATCCTGATCGGCTTTGCCCGCATGGAAGGCCAAACCGTGGGCATCGTGGCCAACCAGCCTTTGGTTTTGGCGGGTTGCCTCGACATCAAGAGCTCCATCAAGGCCGCCCGCTTTGTGCGCTTTTGCGACGCCTTCAACATCCCCGTCATCACCTTTGTCGACGTACCCGGTTTCATGCCCGGCACCTCGCAAGAGTACGGCGGCATCATCAAGCACGGCGCCAAG
>JACDQO010000432.1 GCA_015657605.1 Limnohabitans sp.
AGCAGGCCGAGTTTTTCGATGGTGCGCTTGAAGCGACGCAGGGCAACGTCAAACGGCTCGTTTTCTTTCACGCGGATGGTGGTCATTGAATCAAAGTTTCCAAAAATGTGCCGGCTGAGCAAACAAGGGAGATCGGGCCCTTGAAAGCCAGTTACGGCGGATCCCCGTCACGAACTAGTATTTGGCAGACGGGGGTTTGCCAGCAAAGCCTGAGATTATAGCCATGAAATCCAAAAATTCAGGCGGCATGGGCCTGTGAATGGGGTGCTTATCGGGTAGTCAAGGCCTCTGCGCACGCATGTCCGCTGGCCCAGGCCCACTGAAAGTTGTAACCACCCAGCCATCCGGTCACATCGACCACTTCGCCAATGAAGTACAGGCCTGCTTGCTTGGATTCCATGGTTTGCGAGGACAGATCCCGGGTGTCCACGCCACCCAGCGTGACTTCGGCCTTTTTGTAGCCTTCGCTGCCAGTGGGCGTGAGTTGCCAATTCGACAGGGCTTCGGCCAGTTTGTGCAAGGCCTTGTCGGGCACATCGGCGGCGGTGCGTTGCAAGGCCGGCTCTTGGCTCACCCAAGCTTCGGCCAATCGGCTGGGCACCAAAGTGGCCAGCTCGTTGCCCAGCAGTTTTTTGGAACGCAATTTGGCTTCTTGCAAGCGCTCGGGCAGGTTCATGTCTGGCGCGAGGTTCAGGCGAATCGGGCTGCCTTCTTGCCAGTAGCTCGAGATTTGCAAAACGCCCGGCCCGGACAGGCCGCGGTGTGTGAACAACAGGTCTTCGTCAAAGTGCATCCGGCTTTTTTCTCACCCGTCTCGATGCCCACGGGCAGCGCGAGACCGGCCAACTGGGCATAAGGTGCCCAGGCGTCGCCGTCAAAAGTCAAGGGCACCAAGCCAGGGCGTTGCGCAACCAAGCGCAGGCCAAACTGGCTGGCGATGCGGTAACCCCAGTCGCTGGCGCCGATTTTGGGGATGGACAAGCCGCCTGTGGCCACCACCAAAGACGTGGTCTGCAGGGGGCCATCGCTGGTGACCAGCGTGTAACGGGTGCTATCGCCCGAAGGTGCAGGTTCACCAGATTCCGCTTGGACCGATTTCACGCTGCAGCCGGAGCGGATGTCGACGCCGCCAGCGGCACACTCGGCCAGCAGCATGCGGATGATGTCTTCGGCAGAGTGGTCGCAAAACAGCTGGCCTTTGTGCTTTTCATGGAAAGCGATGCCGTGTTTTTGCACCAGGTCGATGAAGTCTTGAGGCGTGTAGCGCGACAGGGCCGAGCGGCAAAAGTGCGGGTTCTGGCTGATGAAGTGCTTTTGCGGGGCTGATGCGTCGAGCAAACGGTTGGTGAAGTTGCAGCGACCGCCGCCCGAGATGCGGATTTTTTCGGCGATTTTGTCGCTGTGGTCGATGACCAGCACCTTCCGGCCGCGCTGGCCCGCCACGCCCGCGCAAAACAAACCGGCTGCACCGGCCCCCACGATCACCACATCCCATGTATTCATAGGGCGAGAGTTTAGCTGGGTTGTCAGCTGATCATGCGCATACAATGCGCACGAAAGAAGCGCAAAAGGAGCGTGCACTGTGTCTGCTTTTGAAACCACCGCCAAAAAGCCTGTCAACCTCTCGCTCAGCGAAGCGCTGGTGCAAGAGTCCCGCGCGTATTGCGGCAACCTGTCGGCCAAGGTCGAAGAAATGTTGCAAGCGTATGTGGTGTCTGAACGTCAGGCACGCCAGAAGCACCGTGAGCAGGCGCAGCGGGCCGTGGCCGATTGGAATGCACTGCATGACGCGTCTGGTTCTTATGCCGACGGGCACTCCACGCTGTAAGCCGCATCGGAGCCATTCATGCCGCAATACGACGTTCACCTGAATCCTGGCCCGATGCGCGAGACGGTTCCCATGGTGGTGTTGGTGCAGTCTTCGCTGTTCGACGGCTACCGTCGCCGGGTCGTGGTGCCACTGGTGCTGCGCTCAGCCTTGCCGGCAGGGGCCAAAGTGTCCGGTACCCGCATGAATCCGGTGTTCAAAATCAAGGGCCAGACCTTGGTCCTGCACCCTCTGGACATGGTGTCTGTGTCCAGCGAGCAGCTCGGTTCGTGTGTGGGCAGTCTGGCCGATCAGGGGCAGCTGATCGCCGATGCCCTTGATGAATTGCTGACGCGCAGCTGGGGCTGAATTCAGGCCAGTTTCTGTGAGCGTTGTGGTTGCGCTGCCCAAGCCCACGCGCCTTGCACCACATCGCCCACAACGATGATGCTGGGGCTTTGCAGGCCTTCGCGGGCCATGGTGCTGCCCAGATCACCCAGCGTGGTGAGGGCCTCACGCTGCTGCGGCAAACTGGCATGCTGCACCACCGCCACGGGGGTGTGTGCGGGCAGGCCTTGCATCAAGCCTTGCTGGATGTGATCGAGGCTGCTCACGCCCATGTAAATGACCAGCGTGAGTTTGGCCTGTTGGGCGGTGTGGGCCAGTTGCACCCAGTCGGTACCGCTGTCACCGGGTTTGGCGTGGCCGGTGACGAACACCACGCCGTGTGCGTG
>JACDQO010000433.1 GCA_015657605.1 Limnohabitans sp.
ATCTCCATCAGCTCGTCCTTGGGCGTGAAGTCCACCAGCCGCTTGACGAAGTTGAAACGCACACCGCGCACACCCGCGTCGTGCATGGCTTGGATTTCTTGGTCGGTCACGCTGCGCTTGACCGTGGCCACACCGCGCGCCATGCCGTTTGAATGAACCAGCGCATCGACCAGGGCGCGGTTGTCTGCACCATGGCAGGTGGCTTGCACCACCACGTTGCGCGCAAAACCCAGGTGGTCACGCAGCGCGAACAACTGGTGCTTGCTGGCATCACACGGTGTGTATTTGCGCTCGGGCGCGTAAGGAAATTCAGCACCCGGGCCAAACACGTGGCAGTGCGCATCGACCGCGCCTGCGGGCAATTGGAATGTGGGCTTGGATGGGCCGGTGTACCAGTCCATCCAGCCAGGGGTTTTGGTGAAGTCACCAGTGGTCGGTTTACTCATCTCTATCCTTGTTCATGGCTTATGCAGACCCCATCACACATCGGCTGATGCCATAGCATCAGCGGACAATGAATTCAAGGTTTGCGCAGAATCAGTGGTTGACCGATGCGTTGCCGATCGATGTCTTCCGGGTGAAAAGGCAATTGAGGCCAGCGCTTTTCGGCGTACATCCTCAACTGATCGGTTTGGTGGGGCGAACCCGCATGGGTGCTCTGCCCGTAGGTCAACAGAGCTTGAGCAACGGGACCACGATCGTCAAACGTCACGGTTTGAACATAGCTGGTGCCGTAATCGATGCGAATTCCGTCTTTGCTCAAACCGGGTCGG
Source organism: Limnohabitans sp. (assembly GCA_015657605.1). Classification (GTDB taxonomy): domain Bacteria; phylum Pseudomonadota; class Gammaproteobacteria; order Burkholderiales; family Burkholderiaceae_C; genus Limnohabitans_A. The sequence continues at coordinate 774 of JACDQO010000433.1, forward strand.
GCGCGATCACCCACATTGTTCAGCACACCTTCAATGTCATCTCCGCCATGCAATGGAATGTTTTCATTGGAAAAAACAACCCGCTGAACTTGCCCCAATGGCGCGTCCAAGGCAAAGCCCGCATCGCGCATCTTTTTCACTGCTGCGTCCAAGGCGCCCCAGACACGGGTTGCGGTGGCCGCATCGCTCATGCGCAGGCCAGCAGGGGTGGCAAGGACCCGTGCTTTGTCAAAGGGCTCGCGGTACACATTGGGGATCTGACTGGCAGCACGCCAAAACTCACGGAACAGAGGCGCCCCTTTGGCATCGGCATTGTTGAGCATTCCCGCATCATGAAAAAGCTTGAGCGCAGCACAGCCTTCTCTGGCCTCTGCAGTCGGCGCTTGCCCACAGGCTGCCAACAAATCCGGAAGCACCATGCGGGCCAGCAAATTGCGGTTTTCAAACAACTGGGCTTGCATGCCGGCGAGACTGATCTTGCCTTTTCCGAGCATTTCTGGAATTCAATCAGCTCTGAACGCGTACGCGAACGCCGAACAACATCGTCGCCCACCATGACGGAGACAGGTCCCCATTTGTGTTCTGGGTGGGTATAAAAAAAGCTGTCGTTGCTGTTGTGCACCCAATCTTGGCGCACAAGCACAGGCATGCGCGAAGGCGCAATCAGGCCCGGCACAGGCGATGCGCTGTCGCGCTTCCAGTTGCACTCGCTGCGAGACCCATCCAGCACCACCAAGTTGGCGGCGGTCAACAAAGCTGCTGCCGGACGGCTGGGCGCACAGCGTTGCAAATCGGCCAACTCGAGATCCGGCACACCACTGACATCTGCAAACATCGCGTCGCCCGCCCGGTCTGCAGCAATGGTGTTGACGAAGGGCGTGCCCATCAAATTCATGGCGCTGCGCATCTCGGCCACATTGCGGGCTTTCGCAAATTGGAGGTACATGTCCGTTGAGCGGACGCTGCCCGCGTTGGCGTCTTGAATCGCGTAGGCTCGTTCTGCGGTCCAATTCAAACCTGCTCGGGGCATCACCAAGACCGGGCCAAAGCGGCTGCTCCAAATCGTTTGCTCCCGCCCACCCACCATGACCTTCTTGGCCACCATGGGCTCCTCTTTGCCGTCGATCACATAAGTCGTCGGCTTGCCTGGCGCCAGCTTCAATTCGTGCAGAGTAAAGCGCTTGCCGGTCGACACGGTGTGAGACCAAGCCAGGTCTTTATTGAAACCAATTTGAACGGCGGCCGTCCAGCCGAGCGCAGCGCCCATGACGTCCAACTGACCTGGAATCGTCAGGTGCATTTGATAAAAACGACTTGGGCCCACCCAGGGGTAGTGTGGGTTACCCATCAGCATGCCCCGCCCATTGGCAGTGGTCTGCTTTCCGAAAGCCCAAGCGTTTGATCCGAGGGGAGAGTCGAGCAGGCCTGCCTCGCGCAATTGATCCCGCGCACCCTGTGCATAGGCCAGCAAAGTGTCGTCTGAAGGTTTGGGTAAAGGAGCTGCTTGCGCAGTGCGTGCCGGTGGCGCTGCTGCGGCAATCGCATCGGCCAAGGCGCCTGCACCCGCTTGCACTTGAATGGCCTCGGTGGCGCGATAAATGTCCGACAGCGTCATCGGCGTGACCCAAGGCTTGCCATTGCACTCGGCTGGAAGCTTGCCTGCTTGATCTTGAAGAAAGCGATTGAAACCGGCCACATAACCACGCGCCATCGCACGGTTGTTGTCACTGGACCGATCCCAGACTGCCTTGAGCTTGGCATCGTCCATGTGCGCCTGCACAAAGGCGTCAATGGCCGCGTTGGGTAAGGTTCGAACCCCCAGCACGCCTGTGGCGCTTGGACCAAAATGCTGCGAACGTTGACCCCGGACAGTCGCCATCATGTCAGCGCTCAAGCACACATTGTCTTGCGCATGCGCGTAGGCGATGCCATAAGACAGCATTTCCATGTTCGCGGCAGTGACGTGCGGGATTCCATGCGTCGTCCGCACAATCTGCACATTGTCAGAAGTTGGTGCAAATCCAGCACCACGCAAAGGCAGGTTCGTACAAGCCGACAGGCCAACAATCGCCACCACCGTGGCTGCAAGCAAAAACAGGGGCTTCTTATTCAATGGATTCTCCTCAGGCTATGGCGCTTGGGATGGTTATCGCGCCGAATGACACACAGCTTCCCAGTGATCTCTTAATCGATGTACTTCAGACCCGCCGCCGCCAAAGGCTCGCGCATCTTGTACATGTCCAGACCCAGCACGCCCGAGGCCAGCTTGGCGCGTTTTTCGCCTTCGTTGGCTTCACGCGCTTGCGCGGCAGCCAGCGTTTTGGCGGCCAGTGCCTGGGGCACACACACCACACCGTCGTCGTCGGCCACGATCACGTCACCGGGGTGGACGATCATGCCCGCGCACACCACCGGAATGTTGACCGAGCCGATGGTGGACTTGATGCAACCCTTGCTGCTGATGGCTTTGCTCCAAGCTGGAAAATTCATCTTCTGCAGCTCCTTCACATCGCGCACACCGGCATCAATGATCAAAGCGCGGGCACCTCGGGCCTGGAAGGACGTGGCCAGCAGGTCACCAAAGTAGCCGTCGGTGCAATCGGCCGTGATGGCCGCGACCACGATATCGCCCGGCTGAATTTGCTCGGCCACCACATGCATCATCCAGTTGTCGCCCGGATGCAGGAGCACCGTGACGGCCGTGCCCGACACTTGCGCACCGGGGTAGATGGGCCGCATGTAAGGCTTCATGAGGCCCACACGGCCCATGGCCTCGTGCACCGTGGCCGAGCCGAGGGCGCCCAGGCCGTCAGCAGCTGCGCGGTCTGCGCGGATGATGTTGCGGTAAACAACGCCGAGTTCGTACATGGTTTTCTCCTGAATTTCGAATCAATGGCTCACAGACCTTTGGCGGTCAACTGATCGTCCAGCCGCTTGAACACGCGGCGGGCGTTGCCTTCGTAGACCATGTAACGCTCTTGGTCGTTCAGGTTGGCCGTGGCTTGGACATAGCGCTTGGTGTCGTCAAAGTAGTGACCGGTTTCGGGGTCGATGCCGCGCACCGCGCCGATCATCTCGGACGCGAACAAGATGTTCTTGACCGGGATCACCTTGGTCAGCAGGTCGATGCCGGGCTG
>JACDQO010000040.1 GCA_015657605.1 Limnohabitans sp.
TCAAACATGAGGGGGTTGCTTGGGCGATCATGATCGAAGTCTCACGGCCAAAAGTAGGCTTGGGATGTCCTTGCCATTGACTGTGATCTTGCCAGTGCCTTTTTTCAGAAACACGCGGGCGACGCTGGATTTGCGACGGCCTGTGCCATTGTTCCATTCACCAATCATCTCAAGGCTCCTTAGATGTCCAGCACTTTAGGCTGTTGGGCGGTGTGTGGATGCTCTGCGCCGCCATACACCTTGAGTTTCTTGATCATGGCGTAACCGAGTGGGCCCTTGGGCAACATGCCCTTGACAGCCTTCTCGAGTGCGCGGCCAGGGTGCTTGGCTTGCATGTCGCGGAAGTTGGTGGCAGTGATGCCGCCTGGGTAGCCAGAATGGCGGTAGTAAATCTTGTCGATCGTCTTGGTGCCAGTCACTTTGAGCTGGGCAGCATTGATGATGACGATGTAGTCACCGGTGTCGACGTGAGGCGTGTAAATGGCCTTGTGTTTGCCGCGCAAACGGAGAGCAACTTCGCTGGCTACTCGTCCGAGGACCTTGTCGGTCGCGTCAATCACAAACCACTCGTGCACGACCTCAGCGGGTTTCGCGCTGAAAGTTGTTGTCATGAGTTTTCTCTTTAAAGAAAGGTTTGTCGGGCCCTTTTCCACGGTCGGTGTTCCTCTGTTGGGAACCTCTTAGGTGGGAGATTGCTTGCGCCTTAACAGCATCAAGCGTCTTCGCCGCGGGGCCACTGAATCGCTGCGAAGCCCGCCATTATACGAAAAATCAAGGGCTTGCAGAAGTTATTGGTTACCATCAAGCCATGTTCAGTTACCGACACGCTTTCCACGCGGGCAACCATGCCGATGTGCTCAAACACATCACCTTGCTCGCGACCATGCGCCACCTCATGCAAAAAGAGGCCGGCATCACCCTGATTGACACCCACGCTGGGGCGGGCTTGTACCGTTTGGACGGCGATTACTCTCAAAAGGGGGGGGGAAGCCGAAGACGGCCTGTTCAAACTTCTGGCCGCCGCAGAAAAGCTCGATGCCTTGCCCGAACCCGTTCAAGACTACCTGGAGCAAATTGCCAGCTTCAACCCTAACGGGCAAGCCAAGATTTACCCCGCTCGCCGTTTTTGATGCACAAACTCATGCGCCACGCGTCGCGCGACCGCCTGCGCCTGTTTGAGCTGCACCCCACCGACAGCAAAGCCCTGATGTCCAACATCGCCCAGCTCGAAGCTGGACGAACGGTCACCGTCAGCCGCGAAGACGGTTTTGAGGCGCTCAAAAAGCTGCTGCCCCCACCGCCTTCGGCCACCGGCTCCAAGCGGGCCATGGTGCTGATCGACCCCAGTTACGAGATCAAATCGGATTACAGCAAGGTCGCCAACGTCATTCAGGAATACCTCAAGCGCTTTTCGACGGGCACTTACCTGGTTTGGTACCCCATCATCCCGCGCCCTGAGGCGCACGACCTGCCCAAACGCCTGCGCACCTTGTCCAACCAGTCGCAAAACCATGGCTCAATGCCACGCTGGCGATTGGCCGGGCCCCGGTGACGAAGGCGGCCTGGTGGCCAGTGGCATGTTTGTCATCAACCCGCCTTTCACGCTCAAAGACCAGATCCGACAGGCGCTCGATGTGGTCGGGCCTGCTTTGGCGCGCGGCTCTGGCAAAAACTGGGCCGTTGAGTCGTCTTGAACGGCTGGAATCAAACCCCATAGCGGCTTGCATGGGGCTTTAGCTGGGATCACCCTGCCATCAGGGAAATTCCTGACCACGCCGGGCTAAAATTAACCGACCGTACGGTCGGTTAATGGCTATACTGGCACCTGCGCCAAGATCATCCCATCCTGTTTGGCGCAGGAGACCCGCCATGTACACCCAATCATTCAGCGTCCCGGACACATCCGAAGACGTCAAATCGGCCGGCCTGAAGGCCGTGCCCAAAGCCCTGAGCACGCAAGACGCTGCCCTGCAGGCGGCCTTTGACGCCCGCATCGACACCGATGGCCGCATCGAACCCCGCGAGTGGATGCCAGAGGCCTACCGCAAAACCCTGGTGCGCCAGATCAGTCAGCACGCCCACAGCGAAATCGTCGGCATGCTGCCTGAAGGCAACTGGATCAGCCGCGCCCCGAGTTTGAAGCGCAAAACGATTTTGATCGCCAAGGTGCAAGACGAAGCCGGGCACGGCCTGTACCTGTACAGCGCCGCCGAGACCTTGGGCACCAGCCGCGATCAAATGCTGGACGCCCTGCACAGCGGTAAAGCCAAATACAGCTCCATCTTCAACTACCCCACGCTCAACTGGGGCCGATGTGGGTGTGGTGGGCTGGCTGGTCGATGGCGCGGCCATCATGAACCAAGTGCCCCTGTGCCGCTGCTCTTATGGCCCTTACGCCCGCGCCATGGTGCGTGTGTGCAAAGAAGAAAGCTTCCATCAGCGCCAAGGCTACGAGGCCCTGCTGGTGATGATGCAAGGCACGGCCGAACAAAAAGCCATGGTGCAGGACGCTGTGAACCGTTGGTGGTGGAAGTGCCTGGCCATGTTCGGACCGCCCGACGCCGACAGCCCCAACAGCGCGCAAGGCATGCGCTGGGGCATCAAGCGCATCAGCA
>JACDQO010000434.1 GCA_015657605.1 Limnohabitans sp.
CCAGGGGGTGAGACCCACTCAGCGCATGAAATGCTTCACATAGTCCGCGCCCAGGCCCACGGCCTCGAAGTGGGCGCGGTATTTCTCGATGCGGGTAAACACATCGTCATAACCGGTGGCATTGCCTTGTGTGTCCACGTACATCAAAGCGCCGTGCACAGTGAACATCGTCACCATGTCTTGGCAATCGTCGGGCACCACCAAGGTGTGGGTTTCACCCGGCGGCTCGTACACATAGCTGCCTTCTTCGGCCACCCAGTCGTGCTCCAAGTAAAGCCATTTGCCGCGCAACACATGCGCATGCACCATGCCTGAATGGCGGTGACGCTGCAGCAAGCCCGAACGTTTGACCTTGAGCAGGTGCACATAAAAACCACCGCTCACATTGAGGTGCAAAGGGCGAGACCAAATGCCCGGGGCGATGGGGGCCCACAAGCGCTCGTCTTCGGTTTGCACATCGTGCACCACCATGTCGGGCGACATGCCCCATGGCTGAGGTTTGGCATAAGGAACGCGGTCGTCAGCGGCCGCTGGTGGCGTGTGGTTGGAGTTCATGGGTAGGCTGTGAACGGGTGAAAAAACACAGCTTAAAACGGAGCGCCTCGCCGGCCTGCGCCATGTGTGACACCCTGAGCGCCATCTGAGCCAGGAAAGAACAGCCGCCGCCTTCAATGCCCTGCAAAAGACACCAAGGTGAACAGCTTCAGGCCAGTGGCCTCTATGCGCTCTGAACCGCCCAATTCGGGCAGGTCCACGATGGAGGCCCCCTCGATCACTCTGGCCCCCAGTTTTTCGAGCAATTTTTTGCCGGCCATCATGGTGCCGCCTGTGGCGATCAAGTCATCAATCAGCAAGACCCGTTGGCCAGGCTTGACGGCGTCGGTGTGCAATTCGACGGTGGCGCTGCCGTACTCCAACTCATAGGTCTCTTCCACGGTGGTGAAGGGCAACTTCCCTTTTTTGCGGATGGGCACAAACCCCAAACCCAACTCATAAGCCACCACCGAGCCCAGTATGAAACCGCGCGCATCCAGACCAGCCACCACATCGGGTCGCAAATCGGGCGCCATGTAACGGTGCACAAACGCATCGATCAGAACCCGGAACACCCGGGGGTCTTGCAACAAGGGTGTGATGTCGCGAAACTGCACGCCCGGGGCGGGCCAATCCGGCACGGTGCGGATATGGCTCTTCAAGTAATCGTTGACGTTCAGATCGTCCATGTCTTGGGCCTTCAGTGGGGCTTTCTTTGAAAAAAACCGGCTGAAAGGATTGCCGGGCCTGCCAATCGACTTGACCGGCGGGCCTGATGTTAACAAGGCACCAAGCCCTCAAGCCGATAAAATGACCCACATGCTTGCCCACACCAACACCACCTTGCAACTCGCCCGCGAGACCCTCGACATTGAAGCGGCTGCGCTGCTCCAACTCAAGGACCGTCTGGACGAGCGTTTCGTCAAAGCAGTCAACATGGTGCTGGCGGTGCAGGGCCGTGTGGTGGTCACCGGCATGGGCAAAAGCGGCCACATTGGCCGCAAGATCGCCGCCACGCTGGCTTCCACCGGCACACCGGCCATGTTTGTGCACCCCGGTGAGGCCAGCCACGGCGACTTGGGCATGATCAAAACCGTGGATGTGGTCTTGGCCATCTCCAACAGCGGTGAGAGCGACGAATTGGTGGCCATCTTGCCGGTGCTCAAGCGGCAAGGTGTGCCCTTGATCGCCATGACCGGCGGTATGCAGTCTTCTTTGGCGCGCCATGCCGATGTGGTGATTGACTGCTCGGTGAGCAAAGAGGCCTGCCCTTTGAACCTGGCCCCCACGGCCAGCACCACGGCCCAACTGGCCATGGGCGACGCATTGGCGGTGGCCTTGTTGGATGCGCGAGGCTTCAAGCCCGAAGACTTTGCGCGCTCTCACCCCGGCGGCTCTTTGGGGCGCAAGCTGCTCACGCATGTGGGCGATGTCATGCGCAAAGGCAACGAAGTGCCCCAGGTAGCCCCCGATGCCGAATTCACCGCCCTGATGCGCGAGATGAGCAGCAAAGGTTTGGGCGCTACCGCGGTCACCAACGCCGAGGGTCAAGTGCTGGGCGTGTTCACCGACGGCGACTTGCGTCGGCTGATTGAAAAAGGCGTGGACCTTCGCAGCCTGAAGGCGCACGAGGTGATGCACCCCATGCCGCGCACCATCCAGCACGACGCCCTGGCCGTCGAGGCGGCCGAAATGATGGAGCTGCACCGGATCACCAGCATTTTGGTGGTTGATGCCGAAGGCGTGTTGTGCGGCGCCATCAACTCCAACGACCTCATGCGGGCCAAGGTGATCTGACATGCAAGCACTGACTCCCGCCCTGCATTACCCACCCGAATTGCTACTGCAAGCGCAGGGGATTCGTGTCGCGTTTTTTGACATCGACGGGGTGTTGACCGATGGGGGGCTGTATTTTTCAGAATCTGGTGAAAACCTCAAGCGCTTCAACACGCTGGATGGTCAAGGCTTGAAACTGCTGCAAAAGGCGGGCATCACGCCCGTCGTCATCACAGGGCGTGACTCTGCCCCTTTGCGACTGCGCCTTCAAGCTTTGGGCATCACCCACGCCCGCTTTGGCACCGAGGACAAGCGACCAGCCGCCGAAGCGTTTTTGGATCAACTGGGACTGAACTGGTCACAAGCGGCCGCTATCGGCGACGATTGGCCAGACCTGCCGGTGATGCAACAGGCGGCCTTCGCCTGTGCCCCAGCCAATGGCCACGCCCAAGCCAAAGCACTGGCTCACCACATCACGGCCGAGCGCGGTGGCGAAGGTGCGGCGAGGGCATTTTGCGATTTGCTGCTGGTCGCAGGTGGGCACTATGCCAGCTTGCTGGCCCAGGTCGGACTGAATGACCACAAGGGTGCCTCTGCATGAGTGCCTGGATGCGTCTGCGCCGTACGCTGGACCGACTCACCATTTATTTGCCATTGATCTTGTTTGGCTTGTTGGCACTGGGCAGTTGGTGGTTGGTGCGCAGCATGCCCGAATTGTTGCCACCCAGCACCGACAAACTGCTGCGTGTGGAGCCTGATTACCGGCTTGAGAAATTCAACGTCAAATCCTTTGACATTTCGGGCCGCCTGACGCGTGAGGTCAGCGGGCAAAGCGCCACGCACTTTCCTGCCAAGCAAGAACTGCACATTCAAAACATTCGGATTTTTGCCGAAAACGACATGGGTACACGCCTGCAAGCACAAGCCCGTCAGGGTGTGTCCAAAGAAACCAAGCAGCAAGTTGATCTGTCTGGCGATGTGCTGGCGGTGCGCGCCGCCGACAGGCAAGGACCGCGCATGACGCTCAAAGGTGAGGCGATCACTGCCCTCATGGACGAAGAGCGCTTGGTCTCCTCTGTGCCGGTTGAAATCGTGCGTGGCGGTGATGTGTTCACGGCCCAAACCATGGACTTTGACACCCGCAAGGGTCTGTACGAACTGCAAGGCCGGGTGAAGTCGGTTTTGGCCCCTTCCTCAAAACCCTGACCATAAAAAAAGCCCTGCGAAACAGGGCTTTGTGTGAGTGGCTGGCTGAGCATCAGCCATGGCCTGGGTCAGTAACCGCCGCCGTAGCCGCCGCCACCTTCGCGACCACCGCCGCCTTCACGGCGACCGCCGCCACCACGAGGGCCTGCGCCGTAGGGGCTGCGGGAAACCACCGCCGCCGCCTTCGCCGCCTCCGCCATAACCGCC
>JACDQO010000435.1 GCA_015657605.1 Limnohabitans sp.
TGAGTTTTTTCCAAGGCAAATCGCCCGGGTCGGCGGCCATCGGGCCTGCCGCCTTGGCCACCAGCACGCGGCTGGCAATGGGTGTGAAGTCGGCGCGGAAATGGTTGGAGCTTTTGACCACCAAGAGCTTCATCTGCTCGGGCTGGATGCCGACGGCGCGAAAGAGTTCGCGGTCCAGCATTTGCATCTTGCCGCTGGCCACAGCGATCAGCACACCGTCAATTTCCAAACAGGCGCAGGGGCCGATGTGGGCCTTCATGCCGGTCATCATCGGGCCTTTGAGTTCGCAATCGTCCGGCCCCAAAGCACGGACTGTGAAGCGCCCTTGCAAAGGTGGGTCACTCGCCTCGCCGGTGAACGTGGGTACGGCCTTGCCCAAAGCCAGCTGCAAACTGGCCCCCACACCGGCCTTATGCGCCATGCGGGCAGCGGCAGGGTCATACAGCAAGCCCACAGCCACTTGGCCAGGCCAACGCTGGCCAGCGCCTTGCTGCAGCAAGGCGTGCAGCATGCCGGTGGTGTTGCTGTCGCCACCTGCGCCCGGGTTGTCCTGCGTGTCAGCCATGACCACAGGCGGGCCCGACACCTCGGCGGTGGCCAGGGCTTGCGCCACCGCTTCGCGGGCGGGCAGCACATCGGGGCGCCATTGGCTGGGCTCGGCCACATGTTCAAACAAACGCTGGACCGCCGTTTCGGCTTGGGGCCATGGCCCCAGACCACCGGGCCACATTCGTCAAAGTCGGACGCCGGAAAACCCATGCAAAAACTCAGCATGCACCCGGTTTGCGACTCCAGCGAGATCATCTCCTCGTACAGGTCTTTGGCCGGGGCCATCCAGGTGCTCTGGGCGTTGAGCGGAATCAAAAAGGGCAGGCGTCGCGCCTGCACCGGGCGCTTGGTCCCGGCACGCAGGTGCTCGCGCAGCAAGAGGGCTGCGCGTTCGCCGGTCTCGGCCATGTCGATGTGCGGGTAAGTGCGGTAAGCCACCAGACCATCGGAGACGCGCAGCATGCGCTCGGTCACATTGGCGTGCAAGTCCAGGCTCGCGACGATGGGCATGCGGGGGCCGACCACGGCGCGGATGCGAGAGATGAGTTCGCCTTCGCTGTCGTCGGCGTTTTCGGCCACGGCGGCGCCGTGCAAGTCGAGGTACACACCGTCTAAACCCTGCACCATGGCCGCGCGCACGTCGTCCAAGATGGCGCTGCAAACGCGCTCAAAAGCGTCGCGCGTGACATATGACGAAGGCGTGGCCCCGGCCCAAGCCGAAGGCACCAGCTGCCAGCCTTCGCGCCGAGCTGCATCCATGAACCCGCCCACCGGGATGTTCACCCCGGTCATTTTTTCCACCATGGCCTGGCCGCGCACATAGGCCGGAAAGGCCTCACCGGTCTGGAAGGCGGCCCAATCGGCCAGGCTGGGGGCAAAGGTGTTGGTTTCGTGCTGGTAGCCAGCGATCAGGATGCGGGTCATACGGTGTCAAATCGTCTCGGGGCGCTCGGGCTTCGAGTGAAGTTTGGAAATGAAGAGTGTTGGATAGATTGGGACTCTGGTGTGGGCCATCAGGCCTCAAGCGGCGGCAAGGAGGCCGGTGCGGCTTCAAACAAGCGCCGGGTGTAGTCTTGTTGGGGGTTGGCATACAGCTCGGCGGTGGGGCCTTCTTCCACGATGAGGCCCTGGTGCATGACGATCACGCGGTCGCACAGCTGGGCGGCCACACGCAGGTCGTGGGTGATGAACAAAAGCCCCAAGCCCAAACGGCCCTGGATTTCGCGCAGCAAATTCAAGATTTGCGCTTGCACACTGACGTCGAGGGCACTCACCGCCTCGTCGGCCACCAGCACCTTGGGGCGACAGGCCAGCGCCCGCGCAATGGCCAATCGTTGGCGCTGCCCACCGCTGAACTGGCTGGGATAGCGTTGCAAGGCCTCGACGGGCAGGCGCACCTGCGCCATCAATTCGGCCGCCAGGGCTTCGGCCTGGGCGCGGGTTTGGCCAAAGTTCATCGCCCCTTCGACCATGGACTGGCCCACGGTGCGACGCGGGTTGAGCGATCGGTTGGGGTCTTGGAACACCACCTGCACCAAACTGCGCAAGGGCCGCAAACGGCTTTCGGGCCATTGGGCCACCTCGTGTTCAGCCCAATGGATGCGCCCTTCGGTCGGATCGATCAAGCGGATCAGGCAACGGGCCAAGGTGGACTTGCCCGATCCGGACTCACCCACGATGCCCACGGTCTCGCCCGCATGCACCGAGACATGGGCATTTTGCAAAGCGGCCGTGGCGCGGTTGCGCCCCAACCAGTCGCGGCTGGCGTAGGTTTTGCCCACGCCTTGCCCCGACAACAACACCGTGCCCGAAAAAGCGGGCTTGGCGGCAGGCGGCGTCATGCCCGGCACGGCCGACAGCAACTGACGTGTGTAGTCGGCCTTGGGGCGGCGCAAGACCTGCTCGCACGGGCCCCCTTCGACGGCCTGGCCCTGATTCATGACCAGCACCTCGTCGGCGATCTCGGCCACCACGCCCATGTCGTGGGTGATGAAGAGCACCGCACTGCCTTGCTCGCGCTGCAGGTCGGCGATCAAACGCAATATTTCTTTTTGCGTGGTGACATCCAGCGCCGTGGTGGGCTCGTCGCAAATGATGAGTGCAGGCTTGAGCACCACGGCCATGGCGATCACGATGCGCTGACGCTGCCCACCGCTGAGCTGGTGCGGGTAGCTGCGCAGCATGCGCTCTGGATCGGGCAGGCGCACGCGTTCAAAAATGCGCAGAATTTCGGCGCGGCGCTGTTCCGCTGGCCAATCGGTGTGGGTCGAGAGCAACTCTTCGACTTGGTCGCCGCAGGTCATGACCGGGTTGAGTGCGGTCATGGGCTCTTGGAACACCATGCCCATGCTGCGCCCGCGCAAGGCCCGCAA
>JACDQO010000436.1 GCA_015657605.1 Limnohabitans sp.
CCATCACCACCGCAGCCGCGCCGTAACGCTTGACCAGCTTGGCCTGGCGCTTGAACTCGTCCAAGCCTTCTTTCATGCTGATCGAGTTGACGATGCCCTTGCCCTGGATGCAGCGCAAACCGGCTTCGATCACAGTCCATTTGCTCGAATCGACCATCACCGGCACACGGGCGATGTCGGGCTCACCGGCCATCAGGTTCAAGAAACGCACCATGGCCGCTTGGCTGTCGAGCATGGCTTCGTCCATGTTGACGTCGATCACCTGCGCGCCGTTTTCGACCTGCTGACGTGCCACGGCCAAGGCCTGCTCGTACTCGCCATTCAAGATCATGCGGGCAAAGGCTTTGGAGCCGGTCACGTTGGTGCGCTCGCCCACGTTGACAAACAGCGAAGCGGTGCCGATGGAGACAGGCTCCAGGCCGGACAGCTTCATGGGAGGAACAGACACGATGGAAGACGCGACAACAGACACGGGCTCACCTTGGAATAACAGGTGAGCGTCGTTGTGCAAAATCATTCAGACATTGAACGGCCCCAAGCCTGACCTGCTGCACCTTGACGGCGGCGGGCTGCAACGCTCCTTGGGAAGGTCGAGATTTTAACCTTTCAGACCTTAGCCTTTAATACAAAACTGACTTTCAGATCGTTCAGCCAAGTCACCTCTAACAAACCGTCATGCTGCATGCGCCCTACCACAATGCCAGGGTGAACACCGGCACATTTGGCAAACTCGATCACTGCAGCTTTGGTTTTGTGAAGACTTGCCAGACCGAGCGCTTGTTTAGGCGCAATCAAAAAGTCTCGCGCCCAAGCGTTGGCCTCCTGTTCTTCTTTGGAAGAAGACTCTGACTTAGAAGGATCATCCAGAAAAACAGCCTTCTTCTGACGGCTGTGCAACAAGATATGCGCCGCCTCATGGAAGAAACTGAACCAAAACCGATCGTTTTGTTTCCCATAAAGCGACAACTGAATCAAAGGGCGATGTGGGTTGATCCATCGCGCCACGCCTGAAACATGCGTTCGAGGCAGTGCAGGCACTAAAACAAAGGCCACACCGGCCTCGTGCAAAAGTTGCTGCATCCTAGGTTGAAACTCTGATGGCTTCAAACTGGTCAATCCGCGAATTTCAGTCAACGTGGCCTTGAATTTGGCTTCGTCGTAGGCTGGACCGTCCAGCTTTTCGGCCATTTTTTCACCCATCCGCAGCCACGCAGAAATGGCGGCCACGTCTGCCTGGTCCTCGCGGCTTCTGCGGAAAGACAGCGCCATACAACCGTATTGCGTTTCCCATTGGGCAGGACTGGCCACACCGTAAAAGGTCAACAACTCGCCAACCAATTGCGGCTTGGACTTCGCATCCAATCGCCTTTTGACCAAAACACCCGCATCCATCATGTCCTTGATGGGGAAACGCTCCAGCCATGGCACCATGGCCACTTGGCGTTCGGCCGCAGCCAGCAAAGCCACTCGCTCCCGGTATTGGGCTTCACGGGTGAGCCAAAAGCCCACCGAAGCGCCCAAAACATTTTGGAGGCGGATAGCCGCATCCTCTGTCAAAGGCACTTTGGCCTTGATCAATTGATTGACGTGTTTGAGCGAATAGCCCAAGCGGTCGGCCAATTGCTGCTGCGTCCAATCACGCTCTTCCAAAAAATCCAGAATGGTGTCCCCAGGGGGCGACACCCAATCGGGCGAGAATGACTCGGCTGAAATTGGCTGATGCAATTCAGTCATGGTAGTCCCCAATGAATTCAATACAAATAATGGTCACAGCGGACCAATCGACAGAAGCGTCTAAACGGCGCGGCACAGGGTCATTGGCTGGCGCAAAAACCAATCGCCATCCGCCCGACAAATCCAAAGCAAATTGGCCAAGACGATCCCCTTTGAGGGGATGCGGATTGCCCGTCATCAAGTCGGTCACACGTGAAGCAGCGGCCATGTCGGCCAAACGCGTTTGCAACTTTCGTGCACTGATATCGCCCAGCTTTTTGACTGCGACGGCTTTCTTTTCACAAAGCTCGCGCAGCTTTTTATCCTTGAACTTGATTTCCAAGATCACCCCCCTAAGGTGAATTGATATTCTATCTTTTTATTTACCCAATGGGTAAAGATATTTGAACATCGAAGTCTCTTAATTCATACAGCCTTAACCACACCACCCCGTAAACACCGCCTTTAACCTCTCCACCGTATGCCGCCACTTAGCGGCGCGAGGTTGGCAGACGGTGTTTTTTTATAACCAAACAGGAGCTCGCATGGGCTTAGGCCTTGTGACAAAAAAGCTTTTAGTTTTAATCGTCTCATCGCCGTTTTAAGGACGTGGCATCTTCAGATGAACATAAGACGCAAAAAGCCGTGATGACACACGGTCACCACGGCTTTTTGTGCCCAGCAGGGCAAGGGCTTCAGTACTGCTTGTAAGGCAAAAACTTGCCCGAGAGCACCACATTCACGCGGTCGCCCTTGGGGTCGGGCTGGCGCACGATGTCCATGCTGAAGTCAATCGCGCTCATGATGCCGTCGCCAAACTCTTCGTGGATCAACTCCTTGATGGTGGTGCCGTACACGCTCACGATTTCGTACCAGCGGTAGATCAGCGGGTCGGTGGGCACCTGGCTGGGCAAGGAGCCTTTGTAGGGCACGATTTGCAGCCATTTGATCTCGTCGGCCGTCAGGCCAAAGATCTTGCCGATGATCTTGGCTTGCTTGGCGTCAAACGTCATTTGGCCCAGGCACCCGGCGGTGACCCATTCCTTGGACAGGCCGACTTTGTCGGCGACGTCGCTCCACTTGATGCCTTTGGCCACTTTGGTGGTGATGATTTTTTCGGTGACTTCTAAACGGTTCATGAAAGACCTCTTGAGGGGAGTTGAAGATAAATCTGGAGAAAAGAAAGAATC
Organism: Limnohabitans sp.; assembly: GCA_015657605.1. Lineage (GTDB taxonomy): Bacteria > Pseudomonadota > Gammaproteobacteria > Burkholderiales > Burkholderiaceae_C > Limnohabitans_A. Next base: position 2,904 of record JACDQO010000436.1, read on the forward strand.
AAAAGAAAGAATCAATGGGCTTTGGCGCGAGACACCAAAAAATCAACGATGTGGTTGCGCATCTCGTAATAACCTGGCAGGTGGTGCAACTGGGCGCGGGTGCGCTCGCGCGGCAGCGGGTTGACCACCACTTCGGCCAAGCCGCCAGGCACATAGCAGCCGCCCGACTCATTGCCGTTGCTCATGAGCAAGATGCGGTCCGACAGCAAAATAGCCTCGTCCACGTCGTGCGTGATCATGAAAACCGTCTGCTGCGTCTGGCGCACGATGGTCATCAGCTCGTCCTGAATGGTCCCGCGCGTGAGCGCATCGAGCGCGCCAAAGGGCTCGTCGAGCAAGAGCATCTTGGGCTGAATGGCAAAGGCACGGGCAATGCCCACGCGCTGCTTCATGCCGCCCGAGAGCTGGCTGGGTTTTTTGTCGATGGCGTGCAACAAGCCCACCATGCCGACATGCTTTTCGACATGCAGATTGACCTGCGGCGTTTTCCAATCGGGCCACTTGGACCGAACGGCAAACGCGATGTTTTGCCGCACCGTGAGCCAAGGCATGAGCGCATGGCTTTGGAACACCACGCCGCGCTCCAGGCTGGGCCCTGCGATCTCGCGACCATCCATGAAGGCGTGGCCTTCAGTGGCCGTGTCCAGGCCCGCGAGCACGTTCAGGATGGTGGTCTTGCCGCAACCCGAGTGGCCGATGATGCAGACAAACTCACCCTTGTCGATGTTGAAGGACACGTCGGAAAACACCGGCTTGTCGCTTTGGTAGGCCTTGCCCAGTTTTTCGATCTTGAGGAAAGCGTTCATGGCTTGGGCCTTGGGTTGAGGTGCAAAAATTTCCGCGGGCAAAGGCGCGATCAACTCGCGGTTGCTGGTGTCACTCCACATAGGTCACCGCCTTTTGCACCTGGGCAAACGCCAAATCCAGCAACATGCCCACCACACCAATCACCAGCACCGCAAAAATCACATTCACCAGCGACAGGTTGTTCCACTCGTTCCACACGAAGTAGCCCACGCCCGTGCCACCCACCAGCATTTCGGCGGCCACGATCACCAACCACGCGATGCCCATGCTGATGCGCATGCCGGTGACGATGGTGGGGGCTGCAGCGGGCAAGATCACCAAGAAGGCTTTGCGCAGCGGTTGCACTTCCAGCGTGCTGGCCACGTTGAGCCATTCGCGTTTGACGGCGGCCACGCCAAAGGCGGTGTTGATGAGCATGGGCCAGACCGAGCAAATGAAGATGACGAAGATGCCGCTGACCTCGGAGTCTTTGAGGGTGTACAGCGCCAGCGGCATCCACGCCAGCGGGCTGATGGGTTTGAGCACCTGAATGAAAGGGTCAAACGCTTTGCGCATGAGGGGCGACATGCCAATCATGAAACCCACCGGCAACGCCACCAACACCGCCAAGAAAAAGCCCAAGGCCACTCGCCCCAATGAATGCGCCAGCTGGATGCCGATGCCTTTGTCGTTGGGGCCTTTGTCATAAAAAGGATCGGCCAGATGACCCAGCATGGCCTTGCCGACTTCAAGGGGTGGTGGAAAGCCGGTGCTTTTGACCGCGCCGGGGTCCTTGCCCATCATCTTTTGGTACTCGATCTCTTCGGCGGTCATGCCCACCTTGGCCGCGCCGGCCACCGTTGGGGCGGTGGCTGAAAGTTGCCACGCCCCCAGAAAGACCAGGAACATGAGCAGCGAGACCATGGCCGCGCGCAAATTGAGGTGCGTGGTTTTCATGTGCCTCAGCCCATCTTGTTGATCGCAAAGCTCTTGATGTAGTCCTCAGGCTTGGCCGGGTCAAACTCTTTGCCCATGATCTTGTACTTGGGGTAAGGCGTGGTGGCCGCAAAGCTGTGGCCCAGCTCTTTCATGTGCTTGCGCGCATCCGTGATGAGGAACACCTTCTCGGCGATTTGCCTGTAATCCACATCGCCTTTCACATAGCCCCAGCGCTTCATTTGCGTGAGCATCCACACGGCCATGCTCTGCCAGGGCATCGGGTCAAAGTCGGCGCGGTCAGGCACGTTTTGCACCTTGCCCAAACCGTCGGCAAACTTGCCGGTGAGCACTTGGGCAATCACGGCTTCGGGCTGGTTCAGGTACTGCGCGGGCGAGATGACTTTGGCAATCAGCTCACGGTTGCCCGGCTGGCGTGCCATGGCCGCAGCGGTGAGCACCGCGCGGTAGAGCGCAGCGAAGGTGTTGGGGTTCTTCTGGATGAATTCGGTGCTGGTGCCAAAGGCGCAGCAGGGGTGGCCGTTCCACAGGTCTTTGGTCAACAGGTGGATGAAGCCGACTTCATCGAACACCGCACGTTGATTAAAAGGATCAGGTCCAAGGAAGCCGTCGATGTTGCCCGAGCGCAAGTTGGCCACCATCTCTGGCGGCGGCACCACGCGGATTTGCACATCGGTGTCGGGGTTGATGCCGTTTTCGGCCAAGTAGTAACGCAGCAAGAAGTTGTGCATCGAATAATCGAAGGGCACCGCAAACTTGAAGCCCTTCCAGTTCTTCGGATCGCGGTTGTTCTTGTGCTTGACGGCCAACGTGATGGCCTGGCCGTTGATGTTCTGGATGGTGGCCACGTTCATGGGCGTGGCGCTGGCGCCCAGCCCCATGCTGATGGCCAAGGGCATGGGCGAGAGGAAATGCGTGGCGTCGTATTCCTTGTTGATCATCTTGTCGCGGATCAAGGCCCAGCCTGCGGTCTTGGTCACTTCCACGTTCAGGCCTTGCTTTTGGTAAAAGCCCAGCGGCTCGGCCATGATGAGCGGCGTGGCGCAGGTGATCGGTATGAAGCCGATCTTGAGGTTGGTTTTTTCCAAGGGGCCTTTGCTTTGCGCCAAGGCCTGCAAGCTGGCCACAGGCAACACGCTGGCAATGGCGGCCATGGCGGTCTTCTTGCCCACCGCGCGCAAGAACATGCGGCGCTCCTCGTCTTGCGGGAACAAGGCCTTGACCAAGGTCGCTTCGATGAACTCCTGGCTGTAGGCTTCGAACTCGGCGGTCTCCGACCGGGCGCGCAACTTCGCAGCGGCGGCATCGGCAGCGACCGCAGCGTGGTGGTCGGCAGGCGAATGGTCCCGACCGCAGCTGCACTTGAGCATCAGTGGGCGGTCGGCGTTGTACGGATCGAAAAATTCAGACATGGCAACCTCGCTTTGTTGAAGATGCTCAGGTCTATGCAAGCTGTGGGCCAGAAAAGGCCCAATCCGTGCCATCTGCAGTGCGCTGCTTCATTTAGCAGTGCGACGGTCGATGCGGTGTAGGGCTGGCCCTACAAAACCCAAGGCCATGCCTTTGAGCCACTCAGCCTGTGATGCTGCCTTGGCCCCCGCTCAGGCTTTGCGCATACAAAGCCAGCTCCACATCGTTCTTGGTCCCGGTCTTTTCCAAGATGCGTGCACGGTAAGTGCTCACCGTGTTCGGGGCCAAACTCAATTGCGCACCAATTTCGCTCACGCTGTGGCCTTGCGTCAACAAAAGATAGACCTGGTGCTCGCGGTGCGAGAGCAACTCAATCCCGCTTTTGGTGCGGCCCTGGCTGACCAGGCTGGCCAAGGCCTCGGCGGTGGCCTGCGAGACATGCATGCCCCCCGCTGCGACGCGGCGCAAAGCAGCGATCAGGTCGTCCGGATCGGTGCTTTTGTTCAAATAACCCGATGCCCCCAGCTGAATGCAGCGCACCGCGTATTGTTTTTCGGGGTAGGTGCTGAGCATGAGCACGGGCAGGCCAGGCCAGTCGCGCCGCAAGATTTGCAACACATCCAGCCCGTCCATGCCGGGCATGGCAATGTCCAGCAGCACCACGTCCAGCCCTTGCGGGCCTTGCAAGGCTTGCACCGCGTCCAGCACACCGGGGCCCGTGTCGGCCTCAGCCACCACCTTCAGACCCGCGTCATCGGCCAGCACCATCTTCAGGCCCTCGCGCACGATCTTGTGGTCGTCGCCCAGCAGCACGCGCACGGCGGCACTCATGGCGCGCCTCCCAACTTGGCAAAGGCATGGACAGCCGCATGCGGGTGCCCCGCCCAAGCTGGCTGTCGATGTCGATCGCCCCACCGAAATGGCGCGCCCGCTCACGCATGCCCATGACGCCATACGCCTGCGCCGATTCAAACGCCCGCGCCTCGGCGCCGCAACCGTCGTCTTCGACCGACAGGTGCAGCCAGTCCTCGCGCTCGACGATGTCCACGTCCACCGTCCGGGCCTGCGCGTGTCGGCCCACGTTGCTCAGCATCTCCTGAAAAATACGGAACACCGCCATGGCCATGGGTTCGGGCAGCACGCGTTGCTCGTTCACCTCCATGCACCATTTGAGTTCTTGCTCGGCCGACTGCACAAACTCTTGCGCTTGCCACTCCAGCGCACCCCAAAGCCCTTGGTGATCCAAGATGCTGGGGCGCAGGTCGGTGATGATGCGGCCCACGTTGACCACCGCGTTTTCGATCAAGCGGCCCATGTTCTGACACTTGCCCCGCATCTTTTCGCGCATGCTTTGCGCCTCAAGGGCTGAGCGCTGCTCTTGTTCGGACAAACGCTTGTCCAGCCAACCCACATCCATCTTCAAGGCCACCAGCAAGCTGCCCAATTCATCGTGCACCTCGCGGGCAATGCGGGTGCGCTCTTCTTCGCGCACCGCGTCCGACCAAGCCGCCAGCTCGCGCAGTTGCTGCAAAGCGGTTTCCAGCGCTTGTGTGCGCTCGGCCACGCGCTGCTCCAACTCGTTTTTGGCTTGGTGCAAAGCGGCTTCCGCCCGCTTGCGCTCGGTGATGTCTGCAAAAGTCACCACAGCGCCACGGACTTGGCCCTGGTCAAACACCGGGTAGCTGGAATAGGCCACCGGAAAGCTGCTGCCGTCTGCGCGCCAAAACACTTCGGTGTCGATGCGGCAAGGCTCGCCCTTGCGAAACGCGTTGTAAATCGGGCAATCGTCCAAAGGGTAATGCGTGCCATCGGCATGGGCGTGGTGCGTCAGCACATGCATGTTCTGGCCCAAAACCTGCTGCTGAGTCCAACCCAGCAGACGGGCGCCAGCGGGGTTGATGAAGACGCACAGCCCCTCCAAATCCACCCCAAAAACCCCTTCGCCTGTGGATTCGAGCATCAGGCCCAAAGGGTCGCGCCAAGCGTCGGTGACGGGCATGTGAGCGGGGTTGCTGGGTGTGGCGGTCAAGGCAGGCGTCAATTCAAGGTGCATGGCCATGACAAGCAAGCCGTGTGCCATCTGTGGGTCTTTGGCTTGGCTCAGCCCTGACAACGATCGCTCAAGGCGTCTGGGGTCTTGTCGCCTAAGGCAACGGATGCCCTTTTGCCGGCACACGACAATAGCGCTTTATGGCTGTGAATGGATTGTTGATCGGATGCGCATGAACCCCGTACCCATTGCCCTGCTGCAAGGCGCCTCGAACTTCCGCGATGTCGGTGGCTACCGCAATGCCGATGGCCGCCGCGTGCGGCGCGGCCACGTGTTCCGCTCAGACCATCTGGCGGGATTGACGGACGAAGACCTGGTGCGCCTGCAATCGCTGGGCATCGGGCACAGTCTGGACTTTCGTGGGGCGGCTGAGTACACCGCCACGCCCTATGCCATACCGGGTGTGCAACGCGTGGCGCTGACCATCGAGCCCACCGTGATCGGCCGCATGCAGTCCCTGGTGGCGCAAGGCATCGTGCCCACCACCGAGGAAACCGTGGACCTGATGCGCGAGACCTACCGAGATTTCGTGAACCACAACGCCACCACCTTTGGCCGGTTTTTGAAGCACCTGCTGGAGCAGCCCACACCGCAGGTGTTTCATTGCACCGCAGGCAAGGACCGCACGGGTTTTGCCGCGGCGCTGCTGTTGTCCGCTTTGGGCGTGGACCGCGCCACCATCGAACACGACTATTTGCTCACCAACCAACTCTACAAGCGCGACGCCCGTATGGAGGGCCAGGGCCATCCGCATGTGATGAAGGTGCTGTGGCAGGTGCAGCCCGAGTTTTTGCAGGCGGCGTTTGATGCGGTGGATACGCAGCATGGCGGCATGCGCGACTACCTGCACGGGGCCGTCGGTCTGAGCCCCCAAGAAACAAAAGCCTTGCAGCAGTTGATGCTGGAAGATGGACACGCCGGAGCCACCGCATGAACGAATCTCAAGCCCGTGAAGAAATGTGCCGCGTCGGGCAAAGTCTTTTTGCCCGAGGCTATGTGCACGCCACCGCCGGCAACATCAGCGTGCGCCTGGACGATGGCTTTTTGATCACCCCCACCGACGCCTGCTTGGGTTGGTTGGACCCGGCCCGGTTGGCCAAGCTGGACCTTCAAGGCCAGCAGATCAGCGGCGACAAGGCGAGTAAGACCATCGCCCTGCACCGTCAGATTTACGCTGCGGCCTGTCTGCATGCGCCCTCCACGCGCTGCGTCATCCACACCCACAGCACGCATGGCGTGGCGCTAAGCCTGAATGCCACCGGGCCCGAATTGCTGCCGCCCATCACCCCTTATTTCGTGATGAAGGTTGGTCATGTGCCACTGACCGCCTATCACCTCCCCGGCAGCCCTGCGGCGGCGCAAGAAGTGGCCAACCTGATTGCCCAGTACGCGGCACAAGGAACGCCGATTCGGGCCGTGATGCTGCCGCGTCTGGGCCCCAATGTGTGGCACGACACCCCTGCCGCGGCCATGGCCACCCTGGAGGAACTGGAAGAAACGGCGCGTTTGATGGTGTTGCAGCCCCAAACCCCCGCGCTGCCTGAAGACGAGCTGCAAAAATTGCGTGACACCTTTGGGGCGCGTTGGTGAATCTGCCCACAAGGCCCGCTCAGGGCGCTTCGTTCTTTTTCAGACTCAAAGCCAAGTCGTAAAGCTGGTTTTTGGATTCGCCCGTGATCTCTGCCGCCAGTTTGACGGCGGTTTTCAAAGGCAGCTCGGCCAGCAGCACCTGCAAAACCCGAAGCCCTTCACCCTGTGATGCCGCCACCGGCGCGTCGTGCAGCACCAAGACAAACTCACCACGCTGGCGGTCGGGTTTTTCGGCCAACCAAGCGGGCAAATCTTGCGCGGCCAAGGTCTCGATCTGTTCAAACTGCTTGGTCAATTCACGCCCCACGGTGATGCGGCGCTCACCCAGCACCGACAAGGCTTGGGCCAAGGCTTCAATCCGGTGGGGGGCTTCCAGCAACACCACGGCGCGACTTTCTTGGGCCAAGGCTTGCACCGCCTGTTGCCGCTCGGCCGATTTGCTGGCCAAAAAGCCGACAAAAACAAAACCGTTGTCCCCTGTCATGCCCGCAGCGCTGAGCGCTGTGGTCACGCTGCTGGCCCCTGGCAAGGGCAGCACCCGGTAACCCGCTTGCCTGACCGCCGCCACCAAGCGGGCGCCAGGATCGCTGATGGCGGGCGTGCCCGCGTCGCTCACATAGGCCACCCGCTCGCCTTGGGCCAGGCGGTGCATGACGTTTTGCGCGGCTTCGGCTTCGTTGTGCTGGTGCAGCGCCAAGAGCTGTGAGCCCGGGCGGTCCAGGCCATAAGCGCGCAGCAGTTGCTGGGTGTGGCGGGTGTCTTCGCAGGCCACCACATCGACTTGGGCCAGCACATGGAGCGCACGCAGGCTGATGTCGGCCAGGTTGCCAATCGGGGTGGCCACGACATACAGTGTGCTGGCCGGGTGGTTTTGCGATCCGGCAGCGTCGTGCGCCGCCTCCAGGGCTTTGGCGAACGAGGCAGACAAGGGAGACGGAGTCAATGCAATTCCTCAAAAAAGACGCGGTGGGCCAGACCACCAAAGCCCGAGGCGATGCGGGCGAAGAAGAGGCGCTGGCCTATTTGCAGGGGCACGGCTTGCGCTTGCTGCAGCGCAATTATCGGACGCCCGGCCGAGGCGGTGGTGAAATTGACCTGATCATGCAGGCAAGCGACGGCACGGTGGTGTTTGTCGAGGTGCGCAAAAGAAGCCGCACAGACCACGGCGGCGCAGCGGCCAGCATCGGCCACGTCAAGCAGCGGCGCATCATTTTGGCGGCACAACACTACCTGCTGCGCTGGCGACGCTTGCCGGCGGTCCGCTTTGATGTGGTCGCCATTGAGGCGGCAGGCCCGATGTGGCTTCAGGCGGCTTTTGACGCCAGCTGAACCCCGGCCCCAAAGAGCCAACAAGCCTGATTGAAATGGGATTTGAACGTGCGCAGCTGAAACAGCTGGGGGCTCGGGGTTATCATCGCCAGCGCATGCTTGACCTTCGAATCCAACAACACTTCATTGACAGCGCAGATTTGCACTACCAGGTGGCCGAAACTTTGGCCAAGCCGGTGGATGCGGCTGTGCAAGCGGTTTTGGCATCGGTCACCGGTGGCGGCAAGGTCTTGGTGGGCGGCATGGGTTCGTCCAGCGCTTTGGCCCAATACCTGGTGAACCTGTTGGTGGGTGGTTTTGAACGGGACCGCCCAGGTCTGGCCGCTGTGTGCTTGTCTTCTGACGCCCTGATGGCCACCCGCTGGAGCGATGGTCAGGCTCTGGCCAAACAGATCTTGGCGCTGGGCCAAACGGGCGACGTGTTGGTGCTCATCAGCATCGACGGCGGCGAAGCGGCTCTGATTCAAGCCGTGCAAGCGGCCCATGAGCGAGAGATGAGTGTGCTGGCTTTGACCGGCCACCAAGGCGGCGCTTTGGGGCGCCAACTGCGCGAAACCGATGTGCATGTGTGCGTGCCCCACGAGCGGGCGGCACGAATTTGTGAAGTGCAGCACTTGGTGCTGCACTGTCTGTGTGATGGAATCGATACCCAATTGTTGGGCGAACAGGAGCCTCTTTAAATGAAACGCAATCTTCAATCTCTGGTGTTTTCGGGTGCCGTTTTGGCTGTGGCTGTGGCGGGCTTGTCAGGCTGTGCGCCCTTGCTCTTGGGCGGCGCGGTCGCCACGGGCATCATGGTCACCGACCGACGCACCTCGGGTGCACAGGTAGAAGACCAGGCGATTGAAATCAAAATTGCCTCCGCCGTGCGCCAAGAGTTGGGCGATCGCGTCCATTTGAACGTGACCAGTTTCAACCGCAAAGTGCTGCTGACCGGCGAGGTCACCACAGCGGCCGAAAAAGAACGCATCGAAAAGATTGCTCAGAGCCAAGAGAACGTGCTGTCGGTGGTGAACGATTTGGCTCAGATGCCTGCCAGCTCATTGGCACAGCGCTCCAAAGACACGGTGATGACCAGCCGCGTCAAGGCTGCCTTCATTGACGCCAAAGACCTGCAGGCCAATGCCGTCAAAGTGGTCACCGAGCGCGGCATCGTGTACCTGATGGGCCGCGTCACCAGCCGCGAAGCCAAACGGGCCACCGACATCGTGCGGGGCATGGGTGGTGTGGTGAAAGTGGTGCGGGTGTTTGACGAGATCTCGGAAGAAGAACTCAAGCGTTTGAGCCAGCCCACCACCTCGCGCTGAAGCTTTGACACCCATCAAAAAAACGACCCTCGGG
>JACDQO010000437.1 GCA_015657605.1 Limnohabitans sp.
GCCGCCCGTGCCTGGGGCGCTGGTTTTCTCGGTGACCGGGTCGTTTTGCACGTTCCAGGCGCTCCAGTCCAGCGCAGTTTTGATCGGCACCACCTTGTAGCTGGGCGGAAAACGCATCAGCGTGGTGTCGTCCATTTTGGGCGGGTTGACGATGCGCTGGGGGCACAGCAGTTGCTGCGGGTCCATCTCGCGTTTGATCTGTGCAAAGGCCTCGCTGATGCGCGGGCCAAACTGCCAACCAATCCACTCGCCCCGGCACAGGCCGTCACCGTGTTCACCGCTGAATGCGCCTTTGTAGCGTCGCACCAGTTCGCTCGCCTCTTCGGCAATGGCGCGCATCTTGGCGGCCCCATCGCGGCGCATGTCCAAAATGGGGCGCACATGCAAAGTGCCCACCGAGGCGTGGGCGTACCAAGTGCCCCGGCTGCCGTATTTGCGAAACACGCCGGTCAAGGCGTCGGTGTACTCGGCCAAACTTTCGAGTGGCACGGCGCAGTCTTCAATGAAGCTCACCGGTTTGCCGTCGCCGCGCAGGCTCATCATGATGTTCAGGCCGGCCTTGCGCACTTCCCACAAGTTCTTTTGTGGCGCATCGTCCACCATCTCGACCACGCTGCCGGGCAGGCCCAAGTCGCCCATCATCTCCACCAGCTCTTTGATCTTGTGTGCGATGTCGGCCTTGCTCGGCCCAGAAAACTCCACCAACAACACCGCCTCGGGCATGCCGCCGTTGATGTGCGGCGACAAGGCGGTGCGGATGGTCGGTGCAAAAGCCGGGTTTTGCAAAGACAACTCGATCATGGTGCGGTCCACCAGCTCGACCGCCGACAAGTGCCCCACCAGCATGCCCTGCCCCAACTTGACGATGTGCTGCGCTGCGTCCATCGCTTGGTAAAAGCTGGGAAAGTTCACCACGCCCAACACCTTGGCGCGTGGCAACTCGGCCAAGCGCAAAGTCAGCGAACGCGTGAGGGCCAGCGTGCCTTCGCTGCCAATGAGCAAATGCGCCAGGTTGACCGAGCCGTCCGCCGTGTAAGGCCGCTCGTTCTGGTTGCGGAAAATGTCCAGGTTGTAACCCGCCACGCGGCGCATCACTTTGGGCCAGTGGGCATCGATCTCGCTGGCGTGTTGCTGCGCCAAGTCGCGCACAAAGTCGCCAATCTGGCGAACGCGGCCTTGGGCTTTTTCATAGGCGCCAAATTCGAGCAAACTGCCATCGGCCAACCAAGCCTCAGCCCCCAGCACGTTGTGAACCATGTTGCCGTAAGCGATCGAGCGGCTGCCGCAAGAGTTATTGCCCGCCATACCCCCCAAGGTGGCTTGTGCGCTGGTGGACACGTCCACCGGGTACCAGAGGCCATGGGATTTGAGGGCCGCGTTCAGGTGGTCCAGCACCAAGCCCGGCTCCACCGTGGCGGTGCGCTGCTCGGGATCGACCGCCATGATCTTGCGCATGTGCTTTGAATGGTCAATGACCAAGCCCGCCCCCACAGTCTGGCCACACTGGCTGGTGCCGCCGCCGCGCGGCACGATGGGCACACCCAAGTCACGGCAAATGTCCAGCGCCACGCGCACATCGCCTTCCTCACGCGGCACAAAAACGCCTACAGGCATTTCTTGATAAATCGACGCATCGGTGGCGTAGCGGCCCCGGTCGGCCGCAGAAAACAAAACCTCACCCCGGGTGTCAGAGCGCAAGCGCTTGGCGAGCAGGCCGGCCACCTCGTTGCTGATCTGAGCGACCCTGTCGTAAGCGTGGTCGGGCAAGGATTGGGACACATCGATCGGTAAAGGGGCGTTCATGGCGCTTTTCCTTCTTTCTGAAATGGGGTGTCGCTGAGGCTGGCGTCCTCGGGCGACGCAGAAATGGTCTGGCGTGAACTGCGCAACTGCTCGATCACCACGTTGCGTTTGTTGTCCAGGTGCTGCATCAGCACCTGGCGCAAGGCCACTGGGTCACGGGCCTCCAGCGCCTGCACCATGGCGATGTGTTCGTCCACCGCGCGCTGCCATTTGTCACCGTCTTGGTTGGAGCGAAAACGCAGCGCTTGTAATCGCGCGTTGACTTGGTTGTAAGTGGCCGTCAGCACCGGGTTCTTGGCCGCCGCATTGAAACTGCGGTGAATCGCCGCATTGACCTGGTAATAAGCTGACAGGTCGCGCCGGGTGTAGGCGGCCATCATCTCGAAATGGAGGGCCTTGATTTCATTGAGTTCTGCATCGGTCACGCGCTGGGCGGCCAACTCGCCCGACAGGTCTTCCAAGCCCGCCATCACCTCAAAGGTGTGGCGCACATCGGCCTCGCTCAGCTGAACGGCGACCGAACCCCGGTTGGGCAACAGCTCCACCAGGCCTTCTGCGGCCAGCATTTTGATGGCTTCACGCAGCGGCGTGCGCGAGATGCTCAGCTCTTCGCACAGGGTGCGCTCGTTGAGTTTGCCCCCGGCGGGATCAAGCCCTCCACCAACATTTGGCGCAGGCGCTGCGCCACTTGTTCGTGCAAAACGGGACGGGCAATGGACAGGTGTTCGGAAGCCATGAACTTATTTTGAATACAAAAAATCGTTGTGCTGGAAAGAATTTTAGGGCAAATGCCCTTGACAAATGTATTTTGAATACAAAAAAATAAGCCCATCAAAAAGGCCTCATTACCCATGCTCGTCACCAATTTCCACCCCACCGGTCGCCATTTCCTGCAAATCCCAGGTCCATCTCCTGTACCCGACCGGATCTTGCGCGCCATCAGCTCGCCCACCATCGACCACCGTGGTCCGGAGTTCGGCGCCCTGGGCCTGAAAGTCTTGACCGATGTACAAAAGATTTTCAAAACACGCCACCCAGTCATGATTTACCCCCGCCCTCGGGCACCGGCGCATGGGAAGCAGCGCTTTCCAACGTACTCCAGGCGGGTGACCATGTGCTCATGTACGAAACCGGCCACTTTGCATTTTTGTGGAACAAACTGGCCAACCAGCTGGGTCTGAAGTCCGAAGTCTTGAGCCTGCCTGGCCTGGAGGGCTGGCGCCACGGCGTGCAAGCCGACCTGATCGAGCAGCGCCTGAAGGCCGACACCGGCCACAGCATCAAGGCCGTATGCGTGGTGCACAACGAAACCTCGACCGGCGTGACCAGCGACATCGCCGCCGTGCGCCGCGCCATGGACGCCGCCAAACACCCCGCCTTGCTGTTGGTGGACACGATTTCTGGCCTGGCCAGTGCGGACTACCGCCATGACGAATGGGGTGTGGACGTGACCATCAGCGGCTCGCAAAAAGGTCTGATGCTGCCGCCCGGCATCAGCTTCAACGCTTTGTCACCCCGCGCTATCGAAGTCAGCCAAAAAGGCGGGATGCCTCGCAGCTATTGGGCTTGGGGCGAGATGATCGAGATGAACAAAAACGGCTACTGGCCCTCCACCCCCAACACCAATTTGCTCTATGGCCTGAGCGAGGCCTGCGACATGCTGCTGGCCGAAGGGCTGGACAACGTTTTTGCGCGTCACAGCGCTGGGCCGCTGGCGTGCGGGCGGCC
>JACDQO010000438.1 GCA_015657605.1 Limnohabitans sp.
CCGGCCGGGGCCCACCGGGCAGCCATTGGCCTTGGCCCATTGGATGAAGTCACCCACGATCAAGAAGTAACCCGGAAAACCCATCTTCAAAATGGTGTTCAGCTCGAACTCCAGCCGCTCCACATAGCGGGGGCGTTCTTCGCTGCGCTTGGCTTCAACCGGGTACAGATGGACCAAGCGCTGCTCTAAGCCTTCAAACGACACATGCCGGAAATAGTCTTCCACCGACATGACCACGCCGTTCACAGGCGGGATCGGAAAGTCTGGCAACTGGGGTTTGCCCAACACCAGACTCAGGTTGCAGCGCTTGGCGATTTCCAATGTGTTGGCGATGGCACTGGGCACATCGGCAAACAAGGCACACATGTCCTCTGCCGATTTGAAATACTGCTCACGGGTGAAGCGCCGAACCCGGCGCGGGTTGGCCAAAATTTCGCCCTCCGAGATACACACCCGCGCCTCGTGGGCTTCGTAGTCTTCAGGTCCGTGAAACTGGACAGGGTGTGTGGCCACCACAGGCAAACCCAAACGCGCAGCCAATGCGACCGCACCCACCACATGCGGTTCGTCTTCGGGTCGGCCTGCGCGCTGCAGCTCCAAATAAAACCGGTGCGGGAACACCGAGCCCAGCTGCAGCGCCACGTCAGCGGCCTTGTCGGCATCGCCCTGCACGATGGCCTGACCCACCGGACCGGCTTGCGCACCCGAAAGGAGAATCAAGCCATTGGACAACTCCTGGAGCCAGGCCAGTTTGACAACGGCCACACCTTTGACCACGTTTTGTGTCCAAGCACGGGCCAAGAGCTCACACAGGTTCAGGTAACCAGGATGGTTTTGCACCAGCAAAGCCACACGGCTGGAGACGCCAACGTCGCCCCCCAGGCCTTCTAAATTGATTTCCGCACCAATGATGGGTTTGACACCTTTGCCGCGACCCTCTTTGTAAAACTTGACGGTGCCAAACAGGTTGTTCAGGTCGGTGATGGCCAGTGCTGGTTGAGCGTCCCGAGCGGCCATCTTGACCACATCATCAATGCGGCAAGTGGAGTCAACAACAGAAAATTCGGAGTGGAGGCGCAGATGAACAAACATAGCTGACCATTGTAGAAGCTCAACCGAGGGGACTGGGTTGCCGACGGTGACGAGGGACGACTTGCTGCAATCTTTGGTATGCGGCTTCAGTCCCGCAGCACCTGCAAAACCTCCGAGCGAAACTCGCGTCCGTACAAAATCAGCACCACCAAGGCCGTCGCCAGGACCAGCGCCAGCGGCGAGAAAAACCAAGCCATGGCGGCAAAGGAAAAGTAATACGCCCGCAAACCGTCATTGAACGTTTCGGCAGCCGCACTGACCAGATTGCCCGCCCGCTGGGCATAGTGATGCCGGTCATGCTCGCCACTGGCAAAGGCTTCTGGCGGCGGCATACCACCGATAGCCAAGGCCACAAAGGTGTACTGCCGCATCGACCACGAAAAGCGAAAGAAGGCATACACAAAAATGCCCACCAAGACCAAAATTTGAGCTCAACACCAACAAGGCGTGGGCTGGGCAAA
>JACDQO010000439.1 GCA_015657605.1 Limnohabitans sp.
GAGGGCTACCGCAACTTTTGCAACAAGCTGTGGAACGCCCACCCGCTTTTGTGCTGATGAACTGCGGAAGGCCAGGACTGCGGCCTGAAAAAGCACACCAAAGCCGAATGCCAACCCGGCGGCCCGGCGCACGGCTACTTGGACTTCAGCCAAGCCGACCGCTGGATCAGCTCGCAACTTCAGCGCGTCGAAGCCGACGTGGCCAAAGGCTTTGCCGAATACCGCCTCGACAACGTGGCCAACACGATTTACGACTTTGTGTGGAACGAGTTCTGCGACTGGTACCTCGAGATCGCCAAGGTACAGATCAACACCGGCAACGATGCTCAACAACGGGCTACCCGCCGCACGCTGATCCGCACGCTCGAGGCCATCATGCGTTTGGCGCACCCCATCATTCCTTTCATCACCGAAGAGCTTTGGCAAAAGTGTCGGTGGTCGCGGACCTTCCGGGTGAGTCGGTCAGCATCGCCGCCTACCCCGTGAGCCAGCCCGACCGCATCGACGAGGCCGCTGAAACCCATGTAGCCAAGCTCAAGACCTTGGTGGATGCTTGCCGCAACCTGCGTGGCGAGATGAACGTTTCGCCCGCCACCCGCATGCCCATGTATGTGCTGGGCGACACCGCCTTCATGCGAAGCGTGGCACCAGTTTTGCAGTCACTGGCCAAACTCAGCGAAGTCAAAGTGTTTGACACCGAAGCCGAATGGATCGCTGCCGCACAAGCCGCGCCCGTGGCCGTGGTCGGCGAAGCGCGTCTGTGCCTGTTCATTGAAGTTGATGCCGCCGCAGAAAAAATTCGCCTGACCAAAGAAGCCGCACGTTTGGAAGGCGAAATCAGCAAGGCCAACGCCAAGCTCGGCAACGAAGCCTTTGTGGCCAAAGCCCCGCAAGCGGTGCTCGACGAAACCAAGAAACGCGTGGCTGACTTTGGTGCCACGCTCGACAAAATCCGCCAGCAACTGCAACGCTTGGGCTGAAGCCCTGCTTGGACAAGGAATCCACCATGAGCCACAACGTCATCCGCAAAGCCGTGTTCCCCGTCGCGGGCCTGGGCACGCGCTTTTTGCCTGCCACCAAAGCCGCCCCCAAAGAAATGCTGCCGGTGGTGGACAAACCACTGATTCAGTATGCGGTGGAAGAAGCCTATGCGGCCGGTGTGCGCCACATGATCTTTGTCACGGGCCGCAGCAAGCGCGCCATCGAAGACCATTTCGACACCGCTTACGAATTGGAAAACGAACTCGAAACCGCACACAAAGACGAGTTGCTGGCCTTGGTGCGCTCGGTTCAACCCGATGACATGGTTTGTGCCTACGTGCGCCAAAACCGCATGTTGGGTCTGGGCCACGCGGTGCTGTGCGCCGAGCCGCTGGTGGGCAACGAGCCGTTTGCCGTGCTGCTGGCCGATGACCTGATGGTCAACCAAGGCCCCTCCATCCTGTCCCAGATGGTTGACGCTTACACCAAGCAAGGCCGCTCTGTGTTGGCGGTGCAAGAAGTGCCTCTCGACCAGGTCAAGCGTTACGGCATCGTGGCCGGCGAATCGGCGGGCAAACAGCTGATCCGTGTCGAGCAAATTGTGGAAAAACCCAGCCCCGACAAAGCGCCCTCACGCATGGGCGTGGCAGGTCGCTACATTTTGACGCCGGGCATTTTTGACGAGATCCGCAACCAGCCCTCGGGTGTGGGCGGCGAAATCCAGCTGACCGATGCGATTGCCCGCCTGTTGCAACGTGAAGCGGTTTATGCCTTCCAATACCAAGGCAAGCGCTACGACTGCGGCAGCAAAGAAGGTTTTCTGGAAGCCACGGTGGAACTGGCTTTGCAGCACCCGCAAGTGGGGGCATCTTTCCGCGAATACCTCAAAGGCTTGAACCTCTGACCGCGTTCAGCGGCGTTTGAGGGCAAACACAAACGCGGTTTCGGTCTTTTCCTGCATCAGCAAATCATTGCCCGTCTGGCGTGCAAAGGCTTCAAAGTCGCGCCAAGCTCCGGGGTCGGTGGCGGTCACTTTGAGCACCTGACCACTGCTCATCTCATTCAGGGCCTTCTTGGCCTTCAAAATGGGCAAGGGGCAGTTCAAGCCACTCGTGTCTATTTCTTTGTCGATGTGCATCATGTGCCCTGGTTTTGTTCTTGGCTTTGCGCGGCACGCTCTTCCCATGTCATGAATTTCGGCTCAATGCCGATGGTGCGCAGCCAGTCGCCCAAGGCATAACCGGTGCCTGCGGGCCAGCAGATCAAATCCTGAAAATCGAACATCTTGTACTCGGCCAACTCTGGCGACAAACGCACTTCGCCTTCGGCCACCGCATGGTAGGCAATGATGACCTGGTTCATGCGCTGGAAATCGTACACGCCGATCAGCTTGAGGGCCGACACCTTGAGGTTGGTTTCTTCGGCAATCTCGCGCGTGATGCCTTCTTCGGGCGTTTCGCCTGCCTCCATGAAGCCGGTGATCAGCGCAAAACGCCGCCCAGGCCATGCCGCATTGCGGGCCAACAAAATCTGGTCGCCCACTTGCACGATGCCCGCCAGCACAGGCGTGGGGTTGTTCCAGTGGGTGAAGTCACACGCGGTGCAACGCAGGCGCATCGTCTCGCCACTGTCCTCCATCTGCGAGAGCCAGGCCAGAGGACTGGCACACATGGGGCAAAAGCGGTATTCAGCCATAAGGCATCCTCAAATCAGGCGGGAAAAACGCCGGTCGACAAATAGCGGTCACCGCGATCGCAGACGATGAACACGATGGTGGCGTTTTGCGCCGTCTTGGCCACTTGCTGGGCCACCCAGCAAGCACCAGCCGCCGAGATACCGGCAAAGATGCCTTCGGTCCGGGCCATCTGGCGGCAGGTCTCTTCTGCGTCGTTTTGGCTCACGTAAATCAGCTCGTCCACATGACTGGGGTCGTAAATTTTGGGCAAGTACTCTTGCGGCCACTTGCGGATGCCCGGAATGCGCGAGCCCTCGCTGGGCTGGGCACCAATGATGCGGATGGCCGGGTTCTTTTCTTTCAAGTAACGCGAGACCCCTGTGATGGTGCCCGTGGTGCCCATGGCGCTGACAAAGTGGGTGACCTTGCCTCCGGTCTGCTCCCAGATCTCCGGTCCGGTGGTCTCGTAATGGATACGCGGGTTATCGGCGTTGGCAAACTGGTCCAGGATGCGGCCCTTGCCTTGCACCGCCATGTTGTCGGCCAAGTCGCGTGCGTATTCCATGCCACCGCTCTTGGGCGTGAGGATCAACTCCGCCCCAAACGCCTTCATGGTCTGGGCGCGTTCAATCGACAGGTCCTCGGGCATGATCAGAATCATGCGGTAACCCTTGATGGCCGCGGCCATGGCCAGCGCAATGCCGGTGTTGCCGGAAGTCGCCTCAATCAAGGTGTCGCCTGGCTTGATCTCGCCACGCTCTTCGGCCCGGCGGATCATGGACAGAGCCGGCCGATCTTTGACGGAACCCGCCGGGTTGTTGCCCTCGAGCTTGCCCAAAATCACGTTGCCACGCGCCGCCGAATCGGCTGCCCCCAAGCGCTGCAAAGCCACCACAGGTGTTTTGCCGATCGCATCTTCAATGGTTGGATAAATCATCCCAATAATGTGCCATAATTCGGGTCTTCACAAATACCGCCCGGGTGGTGAAATTGGTAGACTCAGGGGACTCAAAATCCCCCGCCGCAAGGCGTGCCGGTTCGAGTCCGGCCCCGGGCACCAGACCAAAGCCGCAAGTTCAATGAACTTGCGGCTTTTTCTTGTCTATTCCCATACCGCAAGGGATCAATCAATCCCCGCACTCCACCGATCGTTCCAGTTGCGCTCAATCTGCCTGCGGTCTCGTTTGGTGGGGCGGCCTTGTTCGATGCTGAGCGCAGGCTCACGGGCCAGGCGGTGTTGCTCGGCGGCTTTTTGTCGGGCTTCGATGCTCTCTGGCGTCTCGGCATACAGCAGCTGGGCCACAGGTGCCGGGCCACGCACGCCGCTCAAACCTTGCACCACCACCGTTCGCTCCACCGCACCTTGACGCAGACACACGGTGTCGCCGGGTTTGACTTCTTTGGACGGCTTGGCGTCTTGGCCATTGACCTGCACACGGTTCTTGCCGATTTCTTCACTGGCCAGGCTGCGGGTTTTGTAAAAACGGGCTGCCCACAGCCATTTGTCGATGCGCAAGGAATTCATGAGGCCGCCGAAAACAAAGCGCCCTGCGGGCTCAAGCCTTCACGCACATGCGGATAACGCAACTGCAGACGCAACTCGCGCTTCATGCGGGTGTTGTCCAAGCGCCTGGACTCGCTCATGAACTCAGCAGC
>JACDQO010000440.1 GCA_015657605.1 Limnohabitans sp.
GGCGTGGTGGTCACGCCGCTGCCGTTGTGAAGGACGGGTTTTTGTCGCCTTCCCAGTTCAGGGGCGAGATGACGTCTTGGTTGAGCTTGGCGCACTCTTCGAGCACGGCCTGAGCGGTTTCCAGGCCCGCGTCTTCAAAGCCAGGAATCTGCGCGATCTGGTCAATGCGAGCCAGATGCTCGATGTTGAAAAGCATGTCCTTGAGGGGGGCGATGTAGCTCATGGTTTATCTCTGTTCGTTGAAAGAAAGATTGAATCCGCCACTCAGGCGGCCAGTGTTCGTGCGCCCCACGGGAAGAAGCCTGGCGCGGAGCTCGATTCACCACTCAGGCAGGGGCCTGCGGCGAGGCTCAGAGGCGCTTCGCTTTGCCACATCGCCCCGCCGCAGGCCCCTGCCTGAATGGCTGCGTTCAGGCTTATTTGAACGGGCACGGTTTCAATTGGCGACATGGAAACAGGGCAGCATTCGGCTTGTCTTTTCGCTGCGAGCGCAAAGGGCTTGAAACACAGTGCGCCGGGTTCGGTGGCCGGGACTGGCGATGTGGCAAAGCGAAGCGCCTCTCGAGCCAGCCCCGGCCACCGAACCCGGCGCACGGAAAAAACGTGGACCCTGTTTCAGCATGAGATCGCTCCAGGACCCATCACAAGATCAAAGCGCCTGTGTCAACTCAGGCACAGCCGCAAACAAGTCGGCTTCGAGGCCAAAGTCGGCCACGCTGAAGATCGGCGCTTCGGGGTCCTTGTTGATCGCCACGATCACCTTGGAATCCTTCATGCCCGCCAGGTGCTGGATCGCGCCCGAGATGCCGCAAGCGACATACAACTGAGGCGCCACGATCTTGCCGGTCTGGCCCACCTGCAGGTCGTTCGCGGCGTAACCGGCATCGACAGCAGCGCGGCTGGCACCAATCGCTGCGCCCAGCTTGTCGGCCAAGGGCGTCATCACCTCGTTGAACTTCTCGCTGCTGCCCAAAGCACGGCCACCCGACACGATGATCTTGGCAGCGGTCAGTTCAGGGCGATCATTTTTGGCGATTTCGCTGCCCTTGAAGCTGCTCTTGCCACTGTCGGCTTGGGCTGCTGCACTTTCCAAAGCGGCGCTGCCACCCGCAGCGGCTGTGGCGTCAAAGCCAGTGGTGCGCACGGTGATGACTTTGGTGCCGTCGGTGCTTTGCACCGTGGCCATGGCGTTACCGGCGTAAATCGGACGCTCGAACGTGTCGGCAGAAAACACTTGCGTGACATCGCTGATTTGGCCGACATCCAGCTTGGCGGCCACACGAGGGGCCACGTTCTTGCCCGCGGCGGTAGCGGGGAACAGGATGTGGCTGTAGTTGGCAGCAATCGCCAGCACTTGGGCTGCGACGTTTTCGGCCAGACCATGGGCCAGCGCTTCACTGTCGGCGTGGATCACTTTGGACACACCCGCGATTTGCGCAGCGGCTTGTGCAGCGGCGGCGGCGTTGTGGCCCGCCACCAGCACATGCACGTCACCACCGCAAGCGGCAGCGGCCGTGACGGTGTTCAGGGTGGCGCCTTTGATGGAGGCGTTGTCGTGTTCGGCAATAACGAGAGCAGTCATGGTCAGATTACCTTTGCAACGTTTTTCAATTTATCAACCAAGGTGGCGACATCGGGCACCTTGATGCCGGCGCTGCGCTTGGCGGGTTCGGCCACCTTCAGGGTCTTGA
>JACDQO010000441.1 GCA_015657605.1 Limnohabitans sp.
CAAACCCTTGATTTGCAAGCCTTGCAAGCCTTGAAGACAAGTTTTCAACAAAGTTATCCACAGATTTTCTGGAGTGAAGTCAAAGCACTTTGAAATCAAGCACTTAGGCCCGATTTCGAGACTTCACCTAATCCTCAAAATTTGTAAATTCATGAAAAACACTGGAGCATTTGCCATTGTCGATTTGGATTGACATCGCCGTTCAGGCCCCTGCGCACAGCCAAGTGGGGGGCTTGCTGACCTACCGCAGCCCAGGACCGGTGCAACCCGGTCAACTGGTACGCGTGCCTTTTGGCCAACGCGAAGTGCTGGGGGTGGTCTGGGCGATCCGAGACAGCGCCCCGGAAGGCATGCCCGCATCCCAGGTGCGCGATGTGCTGGGTGTGCTGGAAGGTCTGCCGCCGCTGGATGCCTCTTGGCGACAACTGGTGCAATTTTCGGCCCAGTATTACCAGCGCGCCTTGGGCGAAGTGGCCTTGTCGGCCTTGCCGCCCCAATTGCGCGACCTGACGTCTGAGCAACTGGCGCGGCGCCTGAAAAAGCAAAACACCGCACGCACGGTTCAAACCGCCTCCGGCCCGGCCCTTTCACCCGAACAAAGTGCCGTGCTCGACCAGATGGCCCATGGCCCTGGCCCCTTCTTGTTGTTTGGCAGCACCGGCAGCGGCAAGACCGAGGTGTATTTGCAAGCCGTGGAACGCATGCTGGCCACCGACCCGCAGGCCCAAGCCCTACTCATGGTGCCCGAGATCAACCTCACGCCCCAGCTGGAAGAACGTGTGCAAGCGCGTTTTGGCACCGAGGCGGTGGTGTCGATGCACAGCGGCATGACGCCCGCCCAGCGCCTCAAAGCCTGGCTGGCCGCGCACGCAGGCCACGCCCGCATCGTGCTGGGCACACGCATGGCGATTTTGCGTCTATGCCGCAGCTGAACTCATCGTGGTCGACGAAGAACACGACCCCAGCTACAAGCAACAAGAAGGCGCACGCTACTCGGCCCGCGACTTGGCGGTGTACCGGGGCCGCCTGCAAAACGCGCCGGTGCTGCTGGCCTCGGCCACGCCATCGCTCGAAAGTTGGCACCTCAGCCGCCCGGCCACAGAGGACGACCCAGGCGGGCGTTACCAGCGCCTGCTGATGCCCTCGCGAATTGGCACAGGCCTTCTGCCCAAAGTGCGGCGCGTGGACATGAACAAACAACCGCGTCGCACCGTGCTGTCTGCACCTTTGGTGGTCGCCATCCAAGAGCGGGTGGAGCGCGGCGAACAATGCATGCTGCTGCTCAACCGCCGGGGTTATGCGCCCGTGCTGCACTGCGCCGACTGTGGCTGGAAAAGCGAGTGCAAACACTGCAGCGCGTTCCGGGTGTTCCACAAAATTGACCGCACGCTGCGTTGCCACCACTGCGGCCTGACCGAGCGTGTGCCCCGCGCCTGCCCCGAGTGCGGCAACGCCGACATCGCACCCATTGGCCGGGGCACCGAGCAACTCGAAGAACACCTGGGCGAATTGCTCGCGCACGTTTTGCGGCCGGATGGCACGCCTGTGCGCATCGCCCGCATCGACGCCGACAGCACGCGCCTCAAAGGCGCCCTGGAAAGCCAACTGGCGCAAGTGCACTCCGGCGAGTTGGATGTTTTGGTCGGCACGCAGATGATCGCCAAGGGACACGACTTCAGGCGCATCACGCTGGTGGCCGCCGTCAACCCCGACACGGCCCTGTTTTCAAGCGACTTTCGCGCGCCCGAACGCTTGTTTGCCCTGCTCATGCAAGCTGCTGGCCGCGCCGGGCGCGACGCCGCCCAAAGCGCCACGAGTGAGATGTGGGTGCAAACCTTTCACCCCACACACGCGCTGTTTGAGGCGCTCAAAAAACACGACTACCCAGCCTTTGCCGCCAGCGAGTTGGCCGAACGCACCGCCGCCGACCTGCCGCCCATCAGCCACCAGGCCCTGTTGCGCGCTGACGCCCGCACCCAAGCAGCCGCCCAAGCGCTTTTGAATGCGGCCCGCGAAACACTGGAGGCGCAACTGAGCGCGGACCCCGACGACGCCGACTTGGTGCTGCAAGTCAGTGTGTACCCCGCCGTGCCCATGAGCATGCAGCGGGTGGCCGATGTGGAGCGCGCCCAAATGCTGCTGGAAAGCCCCAACCGCATGGCGCTGCAAAAAATGCTGTGGCACCTGCACAGCGTGCTGCACCAGGTGCGCAGCTTGCCAGAGCACAAAGGCGTGATCCGCTGGCTGGTGGACGTGGACCCACAGGCCATTTGATCCCCCTTAAGGGCGACGAGATGATGGGGGCTGAAGTAGGCGCAGAAGGCTAAAGGCTCAGAACTTCCGCCGCTTCCAAGCCGCCCAAGCCGCCACGGCCAGGCACAGCGCCCACAGCGGCGCCAAACCCCAAGCACCCGCCCACCGCGCAAACGGCGTCAGGCCATTGCGGCCCTCAAAAGTGCCGGTCAAGCTGCCCCGGGTAAAACGTGGGAACTGCTCGGTCACGCGGCCCGTGTGGTCGATGATGGCCGTGGCCCCGGTGTTGGTGGCCCGCAGCATCGGGCGGCCCAACTCGATGGCCCGCAGCCGTGAAATGCTCAGGTGCTGGTCGACCGCCAAGGTGTCGCCAAACCAAGCGATGTTGCTCACATTCACCAAAGCCGTGGGCGCAGTGGCCGGGTCTGTGAAACGCAGGGCCAACTCTTCGCCAAACAAATCTTCGTAACAAACATTGGGCGCCAAGCGCTGGCCTTGCCATTCCAGTGAAGGCTGGCGCCAGCCGCCCGCTTGAAAGTCACCCAAAGGGATGTCCATCATGCGGATGAACCACACAAAGCCCGGCGGCATGAACTCACCAAAGGGCACCAAGTGCGATTTGTCGTAACGGTATGACCTTGAACCCTCTGGCCCCATGGCCACCACCGAGTTGGCATAACCCTCAGCCAAACTGCCCAAAGGCACACCGACCAAAGCCATCGGCCGACCCGTCTGGGCAAAGTGCTGCTGCAAGCCAGCCCAATAACCCTCTGGCAAATACTGTGGCAGCAAGGGAATCGCCGTCTCGGGGGCCACCACCAAAGGCTGGCGACTGGCACGCAGCTGTTCGTCGTACCACTGCAAGGCATCGCGCACACCGCTGCCCGCTTGAAACTTGTCGGTTTGCGAAATATTGGCCTGCAGCAACTGCACCTGACCCTGCCCTGCCGAAGTGGTGAAGGCAGGCCCCCAGGCCTGCAAGCCCCAAGACGCCAGCAGCAAGCCCAGCAACGGCTTGAGCACCCGCAAACGCCAACCGGCCAAAGCCAGGCGCATGGCCAGCCAAGCCGCCAAAGCACCCACACCGTAAACGCCGATCCAAGGCGCCCAGACCACCAACACGCCATCCACATGGGCGTAACCGCCTGCCCCCCAAGGAAAACCTGTGAACCAACGCCCGCGCATCAATTCGGCCAAAGTCCACAAGGCCGCAAACAAGGCACTGGCCAAGCCGGGCCGCTGGGCCACCCAGCCGCGCGCCAAACCCACCCAAACCGCCGAAGCGGCCGCGTAGTAAACCGCCAAGCGCCCGCCAGCGCCAGCACGGCCAACACCGCCAACGGCGCCGGCAAACCGCCCACATGGTGCATGGACACGTAAAGCCACCAAAAACTGCCTGCCAGCCATGCCGTGGCAAACACGCCGCCAAACCAAGCCGCCCGCTTGACGGGGCTCGGCCCTGCAAAAGGGCCCCCGATGGACTGGCGAGCCATGGGGGCCAAACCCGCCGCCAACAAGGTCAGGCTCAGCACCTGCAACCAGCCCAGCGCTTGTCCACTGCCCGGCCATGCGATGGAAGCCGCCTGAGCCGCACCAGCCAATGCCGGCCACAAAAAGGGCCAAGCTTTGGCGCGCTGGGGCGCTGGGTTCATGCAGAAGTTCCGGGCGACGCAGGCAAAACAGGCGTGATGGGCGAGACCTTGAACCACCGCACCACACCTGCACGCGTGTGCAAGACCACAAAACGCAGTCCCGCCAACTCATAAGCCTCGCCGCGGTGCGGCACATGGCCCATCTCGTGCGCAATCAGACCGCCCAAGGTGTCAAAGTCATGATCATCTTCGCCTTGACGCGCTTGCTTCAGGTCCACACCAAAGGCCTCGCTCACGCGCTCCAGTGCGGTGTCGCCACTGACCCTGAAGCTGCGATCGGGCAGGCTGAAAATATCCCCCGCATCGTCGGCAATGTCGAACTCGTCCTCGATCTCGCCCACGATCTGCTCCAACACATCCTCGATGGTGATCAGGCCCGCTGTGCGGCCGTACTCGTCGATGACGATGGCCAAATGGTTGCGGTTGTCACGGAACTGCCGCAGCAAATCGTTCAGGCCCTTGCTCTCGGGCACAAACACCGCGGGCCGCAGCAAAGCACGGATGTTCAGCTCAGGGGCCCGTTGCAACTTCAGCAAGTCTTTGGCCAGCAAAATGCCGATCACGTTTTCTCGCTCGCCTTCGTACACCGGAAAGCGCGAATGCGCCGTGTCAATGACCTGGTGCATCAACTGATCCACAGGGTCTTCGATGTTGAGCAGATCCATCCGGGGCGCCGCCACCATGACATCACCCGCGGTCATGTCGGCCATGCGGATCACCCCCTCGATCATCAAACGGCTCTCGGCATTGATGATTTGGTTGTCCTCGGCCTCGGCCAAAGTCTCGATCAGCTCGGCCGCAGAGTCGGGGCCGGGGTGGATGAACTCTGCCAGTTTTTGCAGAAAACTCCGTTTGTCTTCGCGCTCGGCTGTGCGCGCGGGGTGAGGGTCAGACACGGTCTAGGCTTGCAGGACATGCGGTTGTGGCGAAGATGCAAGGATAGCGGAATCGGATGACACCCGGGCATCAGGGCCCGCGCGCCGCATCCCGCGCATCGCGCACCCCTTGGCGAATCTCTTGCACCGTGCGCAACCACTCGCGAAACTGGTGCGCTTGCATTTTGAGCTGGTAATCCACTTCGGCCATCTGCTCTTGCACCAAGCCACTGATTTGGCTGTCTAAAGTAGCCTGCGGCAAAGACAGATAAGCCTCGGTTTCGCTGCCATCGCGCTGCACCGACGCGCCCGCTTGGCGTGCAATCTTGAGCATGGCCACGTTCTCGCTCAGGGCGTGGATGAAAAGCAGACTCACGCCTTGGTTGCGGGCATGCATCACCGCGTGGCCAAACAGCTTGGCCCCCAGCCCTTTGCCGCGCTGGTGCGGCGACACCGACACGCCAAATTCGGCGCAAGTGGTCCATTGTGGATCCACCGAATAAGCCAAATGGGCCATGGCCACCAACTGCAGGCGCCGGTTGAACACCCCCAAAAATTTCGTCGCGCTCAAAGTTCAAACCCGCCACGTACCGGCCAATTTGTTCATCGGTCGCGGCATACCCAAACCTCAGGTACCGGTCTTGCTCTGGCAAGGCCACCAAATGCCGCACAATGCGCGACCTGTGCCGAGGCGACAAAGAGCGGATAGGCACCCAAGGCGAAGCGTGTTGCGGGGCCGCTGCTGACGCACCCCCCCCCGATTCAGCGGGCCCGAACCATTGCTGCCACCAAGCACGGAGCCATCGACTCAAACCAAAAGAACGGACGTTGGGTGGGTTGTTCATGGGGAGGTCTAAGGGTTTGTACTCATTTTGCACCCAACGCAGCGCCCACGCTCTTTTCGGGTTTTGTCGCCTGTGAGACCTGCATCACTGACACTGGGGAATTGCCCGATACCAGAGGCCCATCAAGCTGGTGACAATGGCCCACTATCAGGAGAGAAGAACATGGACCGTTTTTGGCTGAAGAGTTACCCCCCCGGTGTGCCCACGACATCGACACAGAACAATACAAAAGTTTGACGGATTTGATGGAAAGGGCCTTTCGCGAGCACGGAGACAACCCTTTTTCGGTCTGCATGAACCGTTGGATGAGCTACAAGCAGCTCGACGAATTGTCCACCGCCCTGGGGGCTTGGTTGCAAAACAAAGGGCTGGAGCCCGGCAGCCGGGTCGCCATCATGCTGCCCAACCTGCCCCAATTTGCCGTGACGATGGCCGCCATTCTGCGGGCCGGTTACACCTGCGTGAACGTCAACCCGCTCTACACCCCGCGCGAGTTGGAACACCAGCTCAAAGACTCTGGCGCCAGCGCCATCGTCATCCTCGAAAACTTTGCCGCCACTTTGCAAGAAGTGGTTGAACGCACCGCCGTGCAACACGTGGTGCTGGCCTCCATTGGCGATTTGCTGGGCCCCATCAATGGCCGCTGGTTGACCTTTGCTGTGCGTCACTTGGCCAAAATGGTGCCGCCCTTTGAGCTGCCCTTGACTGGTGGCCGCACCGTCACCCCCTTCAAGAAAGCCATTGCCCAGGGCCGCAGCCTGAACCTGCGACCTACCGCGCAAACCATGGACGACATCGCGTTTTTGCAATACACAGGCGGCACCACCGGTTTGTCCAAAGGCGCGGTGCTCACCCACCGCAACATCGTGGCGGCCTTGCTGCAAGCCGAAGGCTGGTTTTCGCCGGCTCTGGCCGATGTGCCGGACCTGCGCAAAGTGAACAACATCGCGGCTTTGCCGCTGTACCACATCTTCGCGCTCACGCTGTGTTTGCTGGCCATCCGCCAAGGCTCTTACCTGACCTTGGTGCCCAACCCGCGTGACTTCGCCAAGTTCATCGAAGTGCTCAAGCAACGCCCCTTCCATGTGCTGCCCGGGGTCAACACCCTGTTCAACGCATTGATGCAGCACCCGATGTTCAAGTCGATCGACTTCTCCTCGCTCAAGCTCACCCAAGCGGGCGGCATGGCCGCATCAGAGGGCACCGCCCGCAACTGGCAAAACGCCACGGGCAGCGCCATGATCGAAGGCTGGGGCATGAGCGAGACCTGCGCCATCGGCACCAACAACCCGGTCACGCAAAAAACTTTCAGCGGCAACATTGGCTTGCCACTGCCAGGCATCGACATCGCCATCAAAGACGACGATGGCCAAAGCCTGCCGGTGGGCAGCTCGGGCGAGATTTGCATCCGTGGCCCCAACGTCATGACCGGTTACTTCAACCAACCCGCTGAAAACGCCAAGACCTTCACCGCCGACGGCTTCATGCGCACGGGCGACATCGGCATCATGGACGAGCAAGGCTTCACACGCATCGTCGATCGCAAGAAAGACATGATCATCGTCAGCGGCTTCAACGTCTTCCCCAGCGAGTTGGAAAACCTCATCTCGACCTGCCCCGGCGTGGTCGAATGCGCGGCCGTGGGCATCCCCGACACCATGCAGGGTGAAACCATC